>JAMXAE010000225.1 GCA_024281695.1 Nitrosomonas sp.
ATGAGAGTTTTGTGGTGATTCGTTTTAGGGATCCGGTAAAAGCAGACTTTCCTTTTTTACTGAATATGATTCATGACTCATTCATGTCTCGCCCGAATACCATTGTTGTTCCAGGTGGGAAAATGGGGATGGCGATAGAGCTTATACTGACGCCATTGATTCTAGAAATTGTTGCTAAAAGCGGTAAGGTGTAATAATCATTAGCTAGCTTTCGGTTAATTCATGAATCAAGATAACATGTTCATCTCATTTATCTGATTCAGAATTAATCAGTTAGTTAATTTATTATCCAACGCATATTGTTTATTTTAGATGCGATTGGATAGTCTCTATTTGTTTCTCTGATCAATCTTCCGGTTAGGCGTGTATAGCATGCTTATACAGTAATCCCATTTATATTGGTTACATGACTTCCCTATTATCTGATCTGAATCCGCCGCAACTTGAAGCTATCACATTGCCGCACCAATCTGTATTGGTGCTAGCTGGTGCTGGAAGCGGTAAAACTCGTGTGTTGACCTCACGGATTGCTTACTTGATTCAATCGGGGCAGGTCAGTCCCCACGGAATTTTGGCCGTGACTTTCACCAATAAAGCGGCCAAGGAAATGCTGACACGCATTACCGCCATGCTGCCGATTAATGTGCGCGGTATGTGGATTGGAACATTTCATGGATTGTGTAATCGTATGTTGCGAATGCACTATCAGGATGCGGGATTGCTACAAACATTCCAAATTCTTGATTCCGCCGATCAATTGGGTTTAATTAAGCGCATTTTGAAGGGCTTATCGGTGGATGAGAAGAAATTTCCGCCACGCCAGGTACAATGGTTTATAAATAATGCTAAAGAAGCCGGGTTACGGACTGCTTATGTTGAAGTGGATGATGCTTTCTCACGTCGTATGCTGGAGTTTTATCAAGCTTATGAACAACAATGTAACAAAGAAGGTGTGGTTGATTTTCCTGAATTGTTGCTGCGTAGTTATGAATTGCTGAGTCGCAATGAGATTCTATGTCAGCATTATCGTGAGCGCTTTAGTCATATTTTAGTGGATGAATTCCAGGATACGAATCGATTGCAATATCAATGGCTTAAGTTGCTGTCGGGTATGGAGACAAAGAATCCTGCAGCTGTATTCGTAGTTGGTGATGACGATCAAAGCATCTATGCATTCCGGGGTGCGAATACAGGCAATATGAAAGATTTTGAGCGTGATTTTGGCATCTCAAAAGTGATTAAGCTGGAACAGAATTACCGCTCACACGGCCATATCCTGGATGCTGCCAATGCGTTGATTGAGAATAATAGTGAGCGTTTAGGTAAGAATCTTTGGACTGCCGAAGGGAAGGGCGAACCATTGCGCGTTTACAATGCACCGAATGATTTTGATGAAGCTGCATTTATTGTCGATGAAGTGAAAGCATTGCAGGCGGAAGGCACACCTTTATCAGAAATTGCCTTGTTGTACCGCTCTAATGCGCAATCCAGGGTGCTGGAACACAGCCTGTTTAATGCGGCAATAGCCTATCGGGTTTATGGCGGCATGCGCTTCTTTGATCGTCAGGAAATCAAGCATGCGCTGGCTTATTTGCGACTGATTGCCAATCCTGAGGATGATAGTGCTTTATTACGTGTCATTAATTTCCCGGCGCGAGGCATTGGTGCACGCAGTCTGGAGTTGTTACAAGATGATGCTCGATTGCAGGGTGGAAGCCTGTGGGCTGCCGCGCTACAAAAATGTGGTGGAGAAGCAATCATCGCTCAAGAATCCGCGAAATCTTTGAAAGGGATTACGGGTTTTGTGCAGTTGGTTATGATGATGCGCGAAAGCTGCGACGCATTGCCATTACCTTTAGTTGTTGAGCAGATGCTAACGCATAGTGATTTATTAACCCATTATGCAAAAGAACGCGAAAGTGCGGATAGACTGGAGAATCTGAATGAATTGATTAATGCTGCAACCAGTTTCGTACATGAAGCGGAGGATGACAGTCTGGCGGAGTTTCTTGCGCATGCTTCACTGGAAGCCGGTGAGCATCAAGCGGGTAGCGGTCAGGATGCATTGCAGTTAATGACAGTCCATGCGGCTAAAGGCTTGGAGTTTCATAGTGTATTTCTCAGTGGATTGGAAGAAGGGCTTTTTCCACATGAAAATAGCTTGAATGAAGCCGATGGCATTGCAGAAGAAAGGCGCTTAATATATGTGGCTATGACGCGCGCCCGTCGTCGATTATATTTAAGCTTTGCCCAAAGTCGCATGTTGCATGGTCAAACTCGCTATAATATTCCATCACGTTTCTTGAATGAAATTCCTGAAAACTGTTTGAAATGGCTACAATCGCCCTCCAAAATGAATATGAATCCATATCATTCAAATGCCAATAATCAAACCATAATGTCTACCACAAGAGTATCAAATTACCACCAACAGAAGTCCTCCAGTAGTGGATGGAGAGTCGGGCAAAATGTTTTGCATGCCAAGTTTGGTGCAGGTGTTATTGTCAACTATGAAGGCAGTGGCAGCGAAGCGCGCGTGCAGGTTAATTTCGATCATGCAGGAACAAAATGGTTATTGCTTGAGTATGCGAAGTTGACGGCGGCGTAGTTCTTGCCGCAGTAGATTACAATTAATTTTATCCTATTGATTACTGCTTATTAGCCGAGTTTTCTGCTGATCGGTGCTGCTGGCGATGTTCTTCGTTGCAAAAGAGATGCTCTTTATCTTGAATTGCTTCATTCCGGGGAATGGATATATGGCATTGAGCGCATTGAACTAACTCGCTAGATTCCTTTAATTTATTTTCTGTGGGACCGGGTTGCGGTTTCGTTTTATGTTCATGGTCTACGGATTCTTCATTTACATCCCCCCCGTTTGCTTTTTGATAATCTTGCTCAGAGCTATTACCGTTAAATCGTAGTGGTTCGGCTAGGAAAATGTCTTTATAGCTTACATAAATGGAAGCAAAAAGAGTTGGAATCAGAATAATGAGTCCTGCTCCATAAGGCATTACACTGAGGATTGTCAACACAATCAGAGTAACCCCATAAACCTGAAATGGAATAAAGTTTTTTAGGCAAGCAAAGAAGCTTCTTTGCATGGCAACAATCGGTGGAATACTATCAAACACCACGAGTAAGGGAGAAAACCAGGAAGCCATCATCAGTGGAACCGATAGTGTTAACGCAATCAATG
>JAMXAE010000011.1 GCA_024281695.1 Nitrosomonas sp.
CATTACCCAAGGCATGCGCGGACAAGTTGATCGCATAGACGACTTTTGATTGAGGATGAAAGCGTTCCTTAAGTAATTTAAGAGATTCTTCCACGACCCATTGATCGATCATCAGCATTTGGTCATGGCGTTCAGCAGAAGAAAGAAAAGAACCGGGTAGGATTAATTGATTCTGCTCATCTCGGAGTCGTAACAGAAACTCGCCATGTTCTTCCAGTTCGTTTTTATTCGAGAGTGCTATGATCGGTTGAAAATATAAGCATAATCGCTTGTCTGTGATCGCTTGTTGGATGCGTGGTAACCAGCGCATTTCTCCAGATCTTTTCTGCAGTTCACTGTCGTCTGCTTGATAAATATGAACCCTGTTTCTCCCTTCATTTTTGGCTGCGTAACAGGCACTATCGGCTGCACTCAATACATTCGCTAGATTTTCATTCCCTTGCTTGATGGGAAATAATCCAATACTAACGCCGATTGTGAAAGTTTTTTCGAGCCACTGATAGCGAAAGTTCTGCACCAGTTCACGTAAGGTGTTGGCAACTTGTACTGCCTCATTTTGCGGACAATGTTCTAGAATAATTCCAAATTCGTCGCCTCCCAGGCGCGCCAAAGTGTCCCGTGCGCGTAGTTTAGAATGCAAAAGTGCCGTTATTTGGCGCAATAATTCATCTCCTGCGCTATGTCCACAAGTGTCGTTGATCACTTTAAACTGATCTAGGTCGAGATACAAAAGCGCATGGGTATCATTTTTCCGAATTGATGCCAGAATTTTCCTGAGGCGATCTTCAAATTCGTCACGATTTAATAGACCCGTTAGAGAGTCGTGCGCGGCCTGATAGGCAAGTTTTTGTGTCAGCTTGCGTTGTTCTGTTACATCTCGAAAGGTTAATACCGTGCCGATCACTTTCTTTTTATTATCTTGAATCGGAGCTACGGAATAATCGATGATACATTCCTGTTTATTGGTGCGTATTAATCGACATTCCTGATTTCTATTGGATTTCTCGGCTTTATTAAAACAATTTAAGAGCAGATCTTCAATAGGTGCCAGAGTGGTTGCATCCGTAATGTGGAAAATATTTTGTAGTGGCTCTCCGTTAGCATCGCTATTTTTCCAGCCTGTGAATGATTCCGCAATTGGATTTAAATAGGTTATTTTCCCAAGTGAGTCTGTCGTGATGACTGCATCACCAATACTTGCTAATGTGACCTGGAAAAGTTCTTTTTCCTGGTGCAGGATGTCGTTTGCCAAAGCAAGCGCTTCAGTACGTTCCGCTACGCGTTGCTCCAATTGCTCCTTTACATTTTGCAGCGCTTTCTGAGAGCGGTCTTTTTCTGCAATTTGCGCTTGTAATTCTCGATTGATTACGTTTTGTTGATCCTTGGCCTGAATTAAGCGGCCTAGTAAGTCGAAATTATCAAATCGCAACTTAAGCGAATCAGTAATTGTGCGGTGCAGCCGATGAGAAATACTTCCCATCGTAAAGAGAAACAGTAAATAAGTAAGGCCAATTGTAATACTCATATCACTTTCATGACGTATTACTTGGTAGGTGAAAGGAAAGATAATCGGTACTGAAAGAATCGGAAAGGCATATTGATAGGATGATAGAGTAGTCATTCCTCCCGCTACTATGCCTCCTAATAAATAGGCAAGAAATAGCTGATGCATTGGGCTATCGGCAACAAAAAAAGCACCGCCCGCTAACCCCCAAAGTGTCCCCGATAAAAATACGCCGCATATAAAAAAATGGCCCCAAATGACTGACTCATCGGCCGAAGGGTTTTTACTGAAGTATGATCTGACAAGTAGAAATCTCACGGCAGTCAGTAGATAGACAGCAGCTAGCCAACTTAAAAGCCAGTCTTTCGAAATATAATTCCAAAAAATAAAAATAAGCGCTGCGGAGAGAAAAAGGGTAGCAAAAAGTGCTTTAGTAGCTTGCTGGTAAAGCAGCTTGATCTGTTCAGCCAGAATCGCTGCAGAATAATTTGGTTGTTGAACGCTAGAATCTTTAGAGTGGCTATTCAATATCGATTCCTTCTCAGCATTTTTCATTGCAGATTGATTTTAGAAAAAGGTAGCGCGCTTAGTTAAAGGATTCTTCAATCGACTTGAATAGATCTAAGCCTGTCAATTAGGTATGAATATGAACTGGCGTCAATGCACAAAGAGCCGAACCGTGAATAAGTGTACACAATTTACTCGAATTAAAATAAACCATTTTAGCTGAAAGAGTATAAAGTGCCCAACTCTAGTTGGAAGATCTAACTGTCAGATAGATCCGATTGACAGCGCTAAAATTATACCTAAGAATTCGAATTAATAAGGAAATCATTGGATTACCCTGAAAGAGTCGTGTGTATCATATTCATCAAATTTTGTGATTATTAATAGTAAAACTACTAGGAGTCCAATCATCAAATCGAATAGCGTCGCAGCTTATTGTTATCATCGAAGTATTATTCACCTATTAGGTTGTTTTCTGGTTTGCTTTTCGATACCTGTAATGAGTGCTGGTATTGCCGTGATGGAACAAAGCGTGAAGGAATTGGGTCAGGCATTTTCCGGTGCGCCAACCAATATCGAAGACGGAAGCATGGTGTTCTTTAATCCTGCAGCGATGAGTCAAGTTCGAGGCAAGTTATTATCGGTATCGGGATATGTTATTGCGCCATCTGTAACTTTTCAAAATAGTTCTTCGCATTTAAGCCCGCTACTGGGAGGTGCACCCCTTAAGGGGAACAATGGAGGAGATTCGACAGGTCTGATTTTTATTCCCAATGTTTATTATGTTCAGGAACTGACTAAGCGGGTGGCATTTGGTTTTGGATTTAACACTCCCTTCGGTACACAAAATAGCTATCATTCCGATTGGAAAGGGCGCTACCAAGCAATCAACTCAGAAATTGGGGTCTTAAACTTCAATCCCTCCATATCGTTGAAGGTCACTGAGCAGCTTTCGCTAGGTGCCGGTTTCAATGTGCAATACCTACAATCAAGATTAACGAATGCAATCGATTTGGGAACAGCCTGCCTTCAAGCGTTAGGCCCCATATCCTGTGCTAGCCGGGGGTTGTTACCGCAGGCAGCGGATGGGCATGCTTCTCTAAAAGGCGATAGCGTAGGGTTTGGATACAATTTCGGTGCTTTCTATGCGCCGACTCAAGACACTCGTTTGGGCGTCAGCTACCGATCCAGAGTGGCTCATGATGTCCATAGCAATGCGAATTTCTCGGTACCTGGTAACGCGTTGGTATTGACTCAGGGTAATTCGTTTGTCGATACCCATTCTCGTACATCTGTTACACTGCCCGACAGTGTTTTATTCGGTTTCTCGCATCGCGTCAATCCGCGTTGGGCTATTTCTGCAGATGCATTGTGGACACACTGGAGTCTTGTGCGAGAACTCAGAACGGATTTTTCTTCCGCGCAACGCGACGATGTTCTAGATTTAAAATGGCGAGATACTTGGCGATACGCCTTTGGTGTCAATTATTTTTCAGAAACCAATAAATGGGTACTCAGAACCGGATTTGCCTATGACCAAACGCCCGTTCCGAATGCGCAGCACAGATCACCGCGCATCCCCGATAGTAGCCGTTATTGGCTGACGGCTGGTGTGACTTATGCGTTGCTAAAGAATATCCATATCCACGCTGCTTACGCTCACTTGTTCATGGATGATGCTCCCGTTAATAAAAAAGGCGCAACGGCTGATTTTCTGGTGGGACAATATTCCGAGCAAACTAATATCGGTGGCTTGCAACTGGATTGGCGTTTCTGATTGGACCAACATGTAGGTAAATAAGCACTATCGATTACTCCTAGGAGACTAATCAATGGATAAAAGAACCCAAATTAATTTCTGGTTTGTTATTGTGGCGGTATTGAGTTTGTTGCTGGTACAAAATCTTTATACGCAATACACCCAGGTTAAACCCATTCCCTATAGCCGCTTTCAACATTTTCTTGAAGACGGGCGTATCGCTGAGATTGCCATTACCGAGAATCAGATTTTCGGCACTCTCAAAGAAGCGCATGCCGATGGATTTAAAGATTTCGTAACCACGCGGGTGGAACCCGAATTGGCCGAAATATTGGATAAGCACAATGTGGTTTATACCGGTATTATTAAAAGTACTTGGTTGCGCGATTTACTTTCCTGGATTGTACCGACAGCAATTTTTATCGGTATCTGGTTGTTTGTCATTCGCCGTATGGGTAGCAGTATGGGGAACGGATTGATGTCGATCGGTAAGAGCCACGCTAAGGTATTTGTAGAAAAGGAAACCAAGGTGACCTTTGACGATGTGGCGGGAGTGGATGAGGCCAAGGAAGAGTTGGTGGAGATTATCAATTTTCTGAAAAATCCAGTGGATTATGGTCGACTCGGTGGGCGCGCTCCTAAAGGTATTTTACTGGTGGGGCCACCAGGTACCGGGAAAACGTTATTGGCACGCGCTGTGGCGGGTGAGGCCGGAGTACCGTTCTTTTCCATTTCCGGTTCGGAATTCGTGGAAATGTTTGTTGGTGTGGGAGCTGCCAGAGTGCGCGATTTGTTCGAGCAGGCGCGACAAATGGCACCAGCTATTATCTTTATTGATGAATTGGATGCACTGGGTCGTGCACGCGGAGCTTATGGACTGGGTGGAGGGCATGACGAGAAGGAACAAACTCTGAATCAGTTGTTGGCAGAGTTGGATGGCTTTGATTCCAGTAGTGGGATTGTACTGTTGGCGGCGACCAATCGACCGGAAATCCTCGATCCGGCATTATTGCGTGCTGGGCGATTTGATCGTCAAGTGTTAGTAGATCGACCTGATAAGATAGGGCGCAAACAAATTCTTGCCGTACACGCCAAAAAAGTAAAACTGAATATAGATGTAAAAATAGAGCAAGTTGCTGCTTTAACCCCCGGATTTACTGGTGCAGATCTGGCAAATCTGATCAATGAAGCTACTTTGCTGGCTACACGGCGCAATGCAACATCCGTCACGATGGATGATTTCAATAATGCGATTGAGCGTATCGTGGCTGGTCTGGAAAAACGCAACCGTTTGCTGAATCCGGATGAACGGCGTGTGGTGGCATTCCATGAGTTGGGGCATGCGATGGTAGCGCTGGCGCTTCCAGGTACCGATGAGGTACACAAAGTATCTATCATTCCGCGAGGTGTTGGTGCATTGGGTTACACTATCCAACGTCCGACGGAAGATCGCTTCCTAATGACCCGTGTAGAATTGCAAAATAAAATGGCGGTTTTGCTGGGTGGGCGTGCAGCCGAACAGACTGTGTTTAATGAAGTATCCACCGGCGCGTCGGATGATTTGGTACGTGCCACTGATATCGCGCGCGCCATGGTGCTTCGTTATGGTATGAGCGAAGCTTTGGGTAATGTGGCCTATGACCGTGAGCAATCCGCTTTTTTGCAACCCAATATCTCTATGCCGCAAAGTCGCAATTACAGTGAAGAAACCGCCAATAAAATTGATATTGCCGTGCGGATTTTTGTTGATCAGGCACTGGAACGTGCCGTGAGTATTCTGCAAACCAATCGAACCTTGCTGGATCAAACTGCCGAGGCATTGCTGAAAAACGAAACACTCAATCAACCTGAGATAATGAAACTAAAGCAGGCAATAGTTTCTAATATATCGCGTTAGCACAATATCTATCGCAGACCCTGTAAGCCTATGAGTAATGAGGCAGTTCATATACTTTCTAGTGTTGCTGGCAATGCAGGAGTGGAATACTAGGTTAGCTTAAGCAGTGATTTTGTTTACTCACGTTTCCCTATTCATATTACCTGCTGCTCGATAAATTTCGATTAATTACTCGCAGCTTTTAGCGTATGAATGCTCAAGCAAGATGGAATTAATACCCGAATGGGTCGTGCACTAATACTAAACTCGACGGTACTTTCAGCTTCGATATCGCGATTGCGAAAATAATCACCATCGACCTGTAATGGATAAGACTGCTGATGTAAAGTGCAGGCAATATTTTTTCCTGAGAAATACTGCATGGGCAGATTGGCCGGTTTGTGTTGCAGAATTTTCATGGCTTTGACCAGTTCATGCTGATGGCGTGCTCCTGGCAAGAACCCAAGAACAAGCTCGTTTTTTGATGGATTAGCGGCGGGGACAAGTTGTAAGTTTCTAGCATATGCAGAATTATTCGCCACGATGATATAACCAGCTCCATGATCAATAACGGGTTGTCCATCAACGCTCACAGATACTGTCGGATGATGTAATGCGCACAAAGCTTTTAGTCCATGCCAGATATAAATGGAGTCATTGAGCGGGCCTTTTCTTTTGCCAATATTCTTAACGGTCAGTGAATCCAGTCCCATGGAAGCCATATGAAAGAAAGGTTTTTCCCCTTGAATTCCCTTACCGCTGATTAGGCCATAAAATTGTTGCAGGCAAGTGCCGGATGCGATGGCCTGAAGTAAGTCATCGGCGCTTGTGCTCATTTCATAAGAGCGTGCAAATAGAGACTCGTTTCCACCCGGGATGGCGTAAATCGGTGTGCCCGTTTTATTGATAGAATCGAGCAATTTTCTTATCGTTCCGTCTCCGCCGACCACCACAACGAGATCATGTGCAGCAATGTCATCGGTGATGCGTGTATAACCCTTCATTTTCTTTTCGGACGCACGCACCTCAACATTTTTTCCATGAAAACTCAATTCCATTTCCAGCTTGCAGGCCATTGCTTCTGTGTTTCCTGCACTGGATATTGGATTGTAAATAATCAGAATTTTTTGTGGGGAAGGTATTTTAATAACCATCTGATTGGGTTGGAATAAAGAATTATCTTTCATGTGTGGGTTTTGATTGCTTATTTTTAGAATACGTTGATCATGAGTTATTAACACATCTGCTATCAATTGAATTTCAATGACTACATCAATCAACTGGCAATACTTTGACATCAGCCCAAATATGCCGATACCAGGATTGATCCATTGATGGCATGCCATCCTTTATCCACTGCACCAGATATCTGGCGGTATTGGGATAGGTAACTCGAATGGCTTTTGATTCATATAGCCACTTTTCGATCATTTTAGAATCTACCGTTTGCATCATTTGCCCATACCCTAACAGTTGCAGAGCCGCTGCATTCGAAGTTTGCTCCATCTGTGCATGCACAGGTTTTACCAGAATTTTTTTGCCTAATTGCAAGGATTCGCTGGCTAACTCAAAGCCAGCATTGCAGATAATACCTACACAATCCGACAAATTTTTTTGGAATCCATGCAGCGACAATGGGTTGCAATGGATATGTGCGTACACAGAGGTCACGTTTTCTGGAGAATAAATAAAAAACTCAAATTCCTTGAAAGGCGATAACAGCTTCATCACATGTTGTTGATCTTCAAAGGGGAGGTAAACAACAATTTTGTTCTTTTGTGTTGTCCTTGCAAGGATGGGGGTTTCAATCACAGGCGGTAAAATAGGCTGATCAAAATGATGCCAGTGCAGACCGATGCCGACATCAACCGGCGCGAAGTTTCTCATCACCACTTCGGAAAACGGATCCGTGCCCGCACGAGGTATCTGATGTTGAAATGCATATTGATGGCTGATACCAATCGTTTTCTTATTTTGCTGGCGTGCCGCCCAGGCGGTGATCGGTTCGTAGTCACAAATAACCAGATCATAGCTACTCAAGTCCAGTTGCTTGATATCTTTCAGGAAGCGCAGCGGTTTAGATTGCAATACGGTTTTAAGATGATTAATTTTGCCGTTCTTGGTACTGAAAGTCAGACCATCGCAGCATTGATAACCATTAAACACTTCCATATCAAAATATTTGTCGTGCGGTCTGCCGGTAAATTGATAAGTGACTTCAAGATTGGCAGCTTGTAATTCTTTTGCCATGATTCGACCACGTGTAATATGGCCATTGCCGGTTCCTTGGATACCATAAAATATTTTCATCTCGGTACAATTCCTCAATTGATTAATATCCATCCAACTAAGAAATTTTAATAAACGACTGTGACAGTCAAATGACGTTTTTCTGATGGTTACGTGACAGTTTTATGGATTGCGATTGCGTTTATGTAAATTGCGGGTTTTACGCCAGAGTTGATGGCTATAGCGATTCTTTTTAAAAAGGCTGATAGCCAGACGCTTAGCCCTATTAGAAGCTTTTAGTATAATTGACAGACCAATGATCATGACGGGTATGCCAAGAGGTACCGGCATTGGAAAAAGAATGAGTCCAATGATAAATATTACTCCTCCGGTACTCGTTAATGCAGCTCGCTTGAGCATGTGGCTACCTGTTTATTATTTTATAAGCGTTTTTTGGTAACCGGAAGGGATCATTGGGATCGACAATTCAAAGTTGATGGATTAATCATGTTGAGCACAACCGGCGGGGGGATTTCGAATCCATTGTTGAATCTGTTCTTGATGCTGCACATACCAAAGTTGGCCAATGGCCAGTGCTTTTTGCTGGAACACCGGATTATTTGCCGAATCCATATGATCGGGCATGTCATAGGCTTTCAGGTACTCATTGATATACAACACGCGATGCCCCAACATTTCTTCGGTCATTCTGACATTCGCCAGCATTTTTTCGCGCAGGATGATAGAAGCAATGCCTTTAACCGACCATTGTATGCCGCCATATCCACATTCTTGAGTACCGTTAAATGCAAAGCTGCGCCAGCCTGATCCGATCGAAAGCACTTTGATGTCACAGTCGTTCCAGCATCGCTTGGCATGTAGATAAGCACTTAGGCCTGGATTATTCATGCCGACGCCACCGTCAATGCGCCAGTATCCATCTTCCATTTGTACCGGCGGGTAATACGAAGGGGCAGCCGTGCAGGCATCGGCAATCTCGCTCAGTAAAAAATCTGATTGATTTTCATTGGTGAAAATTTCCAGACGATCTTGGTTCAAGTTAAAGCAAGGAATGAAAAGGTGCTTGCTCAGTGACGACAATCTCAGATTTCCCAATTCATTGCGTAATGTCAGGCTTTTCGCGCTGCCTTGGTATTTAGGGCGGATTTGCAGCGTATTTAGCAAGCGGTCCATCCAAGATTCCGCCATCATCTTTTCCAATAGTTTTTCCTGTAAAACCATTTGAATGATTTGTTGGGCGCTCAAGCTACGTCCCAGGATCAAACAGGCGATCAATCCTCCCGATGAAGAGCCGGCGAACATGTCGAATAAATCGTAAGTGGACGCGCCGGTATCTTCTTCCAGACACGCCAACACGCTAAGTTGAATTAACATATGGCTGCCGCCGCCATCCAAGCTTAGAACGGATTTAGATGGCAACGGATTTCTCCAACTGTCTGACTGCTTGATTAAGCTGCTTTTTTGCTGGCAAGTAATTCTTCTTGAATATGGTTTTTGTATTGTTCAAAGCGCTCGGCCCAGAAGACTAACTCCAGCGATCCATCGGTATGTTCCAGCAGAGTCGAACAGCTTTCTACCCAATCGCCATCATTGCAATACAGGATCGAATTGATTTCTCTTAATTCTGCGTGGTGAATATGGCCACAAACAACACCATCGACTCCGCGCTCGTGTGCTAGATGCGCCAATGCATCCTCAAAACTGCTGATATAGCTGACTGCATTTTTAACTTTCAATTTCAGGTATGCAGCCAATGACCAATAGGAAAAACCGAAAAACTTGCGCAGGCTATTGATATAGTGATTCAGATCCAACAGAGTGTCGTAGGCGGCATTACCCAGTTTAGCCAGCCAGCGACTGTTTTTGACGATCACATCGAATTCATCGCCATGCATCACCAGGAATTTTTTGCCTGCGGCTGAGGTATGCACATAATCTTGATGAATCTCAATGTTGCCAAATACATGACTGACACAATCCCGTAAGCCCTCATCATGGTTGCCCGGTATATAAATGACTTTGGTGCCATGCTTGGCTTTACCTAAAATAGAACGAATCACATTGGTATGTTCTTGCGGCCAGTAAGGGCTTTTCTTAATGCTCCAGAAATCGACAATATCGCCCACGAGGAAAAGATAATCCGTTTCGACAGAATGCAGAAAATGCAACAGCGCATCCGCCTGACAACCGCGGAATCCGAGATGAACATCTGAGATCCAAACGCTTCTGACTTTGATAGGAGCTATATTCTTCACCATACATGCCTTTTTAATTGGATTATTCATGGCATCACAGCATAAAGAGGGTTTATGAAGCTACGTTGAAGTATTTGTTAAATATTCATGAAATGTTTATTAAAAAGAGGGAAAGGGCATGGTTGCCATGATTCTTTGCCGCGGATGAATAGTTTCCAGTAAGATCCACTTTTAACAACCATAGAGGCTGTAATTGCAGATTAAAACACAATGCACGGAAAATCGATCCTGAAACGGCAATTACCCGAACTGCAACAAATTGAAGCCATCCTTCAACAGGACAATCAAAGGCATTTACGTACTAAAGTGCTGTGTCATGTTTCCTACGAGGAGGATATATTGCCGATTTATGCTTTGACGCTAGGTAATAGTGCGCGAGATATTCCTTGTATAACTTATGTGGCTGGCATCCACGGGTTGGAACGCATCGGCACGCAAGTCGTTATTGCTTTTCTGGAAGGATTGCTGGAGCGTCTCAAGTGGGATCGCGTTCTGGCAGAAATTTTGCTACGAGTGCGCATCAATATTTTACCGCTGGTGAATCCAGTGGGTATGTTGAACGAAACTCGTGCGAACGGGCTAGGGGTTGATCTGATGCGCAATGCGCCCGTTGATAGTCATGAAAAGACCATCTGGTTGGCGGGCGGGCACCGTATTTCATCGCGCTTGCCGTGGTATCGAGGAAAAGTCGGCGAGCCTATGCAGCCGGAAGCAAAAGTGCTATGCGATTTTATTACACATGAAGTTTTGCCCGCTCCGTTCAGTCTGGTTTTGGATTGCCATTCCGGTTTTGGATTTCGCAATCAGATCTGGTTTCCTTATGCCAGAAGTCGGCTTGAACCCATTGAACATCTGAAAGAAGTCTATTATCTGCGTAAGTTGTTTCAGCAGACTTATCCGCATCAGGATTATTTGTTCGAACCACAATCACAGCATTATCTGACCCATGGAGATTTATGGGATTTTCTTTATGCGCGGTCGTTGGAAAGCGGCAATGTGTTCCTGCCCCTAACCCTTGAAATGGGTTCCTGGCGATGGATTCGCAAGAATCCGCTGCAATTGCGTCAATTATTGGGGTTGTATCATCCGATCAAACCTCATCGTCTGAATCGCGTGCTAAGAAGCCATTTGATATTAATGGAATTCTTGTTGCATGCCACTTTATCGTATGAAAACTGGCTCGGCCAAAATGAAATGCAGGCATTGGAACAACAAGCGCTAACGCTGTGGTATTCATGACCGATAACCAACACTTTGTATTGATTCGTGGATTATTGCGGGAAGCCAGGCACTGGGGAATGTTCACTGCAAGCCTGCAACAGCAATTTCCAGAGGCTACCATCAGTACGCCGGATATTCCGGGTAACGGAAAAATGCACCATGCCACCAGTCCCACGACCATCGCCGAGATGACCGAAGTTTTGCGTGCACAAGTGGTGACCAAGTATCCGGTCAGAATAGTCGCGCTTTCCATGGGGGGAATGATCGCCATCGATTGGATGATGCGCTATCCGCATGAAGTGGAAGCCGCGGTGTTGATCAATACCAGCGCACGGCCATTTTCTCCGTTTTACCACCGTTTGCGCTGGACAATCTATCCGCAAATTATGAAAATGATCGTTCATTCTGCGGCGCAGAGAGAATCGGATATTTTGCGTTTGACTTCAAATCGCCACAGTCATGACCACAAACTGCTGGAATCCTGGCAGCAATGGCAACAGCAAAATCCGGTGTCTACCGTCAGTGCCAGGAACCAATTCCTAGCAGCCGTAAACTTTTCCATCGCAGCTAAACCTCAACAACCTATCCTGATTGTTACCAGTCGGGCCGATCGTTTGGTGGATTTTCGTTGCAGCCTGAAACTTGCGCAAACCTGGGGAACCGACTATATGCAGCACGAAACAGCCGGTCATGATTTGCCGCTGGATGAACCGGAATGGTTAGCCAATGCACTCAAGCAATGGTTGCGTGCTAATCTTGTATGAACGGCGCGCTTTGCACGCGCTCGCTGGGTTGTGCGATTTGATGCGGTTTTATTGTCGTGACGATCTATTCTACTTGGATACAAATTCCACTGTATTCAAGTCAATCTGTATCTTGATCTGATTATTGACCTGCTCCAGGACATTGCTGAGTTTGCTTTTCAACTTCCCTCCGTGGGCCGCGTGTACGACAAAGGTATCATTCTCGTCGAATTTTTCTGAAAGGAAATCATCGACATCGCGCCCCGGTTCGAATTCTCCCCCTGCCCATCGTAACGCATCGACGCAACGTCTGAAAATCTTTGGATACACTAAACTGCCTCCATTCGGACCCAGATCGTCGAGTGTGTTGACTGTAAACTGACGCGTTCTATCGAGTTGCCAGATGCCTCGATGCGCTGCTTTGGCTCTTTTATAGGCGGCGATCAGTTCTGATTGTATTTCGAATGACAATCCACCGGAATACAGACCAAGATAAGCAAGCCCCGCAGTCACCGAGTGAAGATTGTATGTTTTCTCTAAGAGAGATTGAGTCAGCTTGATATCCGTTCCATCCGCAACATCCCAATCCCGTAACACAAAAGCGATCGGTCTACCATGTCCCTCGAAGCCATCGCATAGGATGGCAGCTTCCGTTTCCCATTCGAATCCAGCGGGTGCTATTTCCCAATCCCAAGCGGATGGATCCACGTCGAGCCACGATAATAAACCATCGCGACTTTCCCTTCCATGCGGTTGAACGGCTCCTCCATAATGAAGTTCGGGAGTGTCTATCGCCTGGAATCGTAATTGATAACTTTCGATACTGCCGGCAATGCTAGGTGGGGAATACCGAGGAAGTGTTTCAAAAAGAGACATGTCGTTTGCGATGAAACGCATGCTATCGCCATCGGGCGATTGGCGTTGTCTAACGATCAAACGACCCTTGATTAATTTGTAGAATCCTAATGACATTGGGTTCTCCTTTTCTGTTGTGAATGAACAGGGCGCTTATGTTGAAAGGGAAGGCTAACTCGAATCAGATTATCAGAGCGCGCAAGTATTCACAGTGAAATTTATCACGATCAGTGGCATGATGCCTGTTACAAAATCCACCAGCCATCGGTTACACAACAAAATCCGTCGTCACGTTCACCCCGACCAGCAACACCGCTCCGCCACCGTCCTCAGTATAGATGTGATTTCCATCGCCATCGAAACCGCCATCCGTCCAGCCGCTACTCAGTCCGACAATATGGTCTCCCGCGTCACCCTTCACTCGTAACGTATTCGAGGTACCCGATAATGTACGCACCTCCGCTGCGGTTAAAGTCAGCGTATTATCTCCTCCCTTACCAAATAAGTGGATAGTCTCGATACCGTGGATCTTGCCATGAACACGGGTCAAATCCAGATTTAAGCCACCGCGACTTAATGCCAAGATGTCTACCCCCGCACCACCGTCGACTAATTGGAAGTCCAGATCCGGCACCCGAATGTAGTCCGCACCTTTGCCACCATGAAACGTATCCGCCCCACCGCGGCCAATCATGCGGTCATTGCCGTTACCGGCATCAAAAATTTCTCCCTCTCGAGTTCCTATGAGATTGTCATCCCCGGGTGTGCCTGGGAAATCCACTATCTCATCAAAATGACTCCGGCCAAATATAATGTAAGTGGAACCTGAGAAGTCAGCACCATTCTGGGGACTACCGATCATCAGATCATCGAATCCGTCACCGTTCACGTCCCCTGCAGTGCCTACAGCGCTAACTCTAAGATCCCCGCCATATAAACCAAAACCTTCACTATTGTCAAGGCTGGATAAATTTATCGTAGCACTAAAACCGGAAGCTTTGCCAAATACCACATAGCTGGAATCTAGAGCACCGACAATCACATCATCGAATCCGTCACCGTTCACGTCCCCTGCAGTGCTGGGTACTCCCCTTCCATCCAAACGAAAGCCATTGCTGCCATCGAGGTCAGATAAATTCATCGTGGCACTAAAACCGGAAGCCTTGCCAAATACCACATAGCTGGAATCTGAAGCACCCACAATCACATCATCCAATCCGTCCCCGTTCACGTCTCCAGCGGTGCTGACCGTTTCCCCCAATAAATCAAAAGTCCTTTCCCCATTTAGCCGGAAGCCATTGCTGCCATCGAGACTGGATAAATCCAGCGTGGCATTAAAACCGGAGGCTTTACCGAATATCACATAGCTGAAGCCTGTGCTGTATACACCATAACCATGATAACTTTGGCCATATCCGGGGGCACCAATAATCACATCGTCCAAGCCGTCACCGTTCATATCTCCGGCATTGCTGACCGAAATGCCCGAGTGATCAAGTTCTTCCTCCCCATCCAGTTGAAAACCATTACTACCATCGAGACTGGATAAATCCATCGTGGCATCAAAACCGGCGGCTTTGCCAAACACCACGTAACTGGAACCTGAATCGTGGGCATTGGAGTCAGCTTGAGGGGTACCAACAATCACATCATCCCATCCGTCACCGTTTACATCTCCAGCGGTACTTACCGACCACCCCGAGAAATCATATTTCTTCTCTCCATCCAAACGAAAACCATTACTACCATCGAGACTGGATAAATCCATCGTGGCATCAAAACCGGCAGCTTTACCAAACACCACGTAGCTGAAGCCTGGGCTATCTGAACTATAATAATCGCTGACCATTCCGGCAGCACCAATAATCACATCATCAAAACCGTCTCCGTTCACATCTCCGGCAGTACTGACCGACCACCCCGAACGATCAAATTCTTCCTCCCCATCTAAACGAAAACCATTGCTGCCATCGAGATTGGATAAATTCATTGCGGCACTAAAGCCAGATGCTTTGCCAAACACAACATAGCTGGAGCCTGATTTGTTGCCATGTGGGTCTGCAAACATAGCGCCGACAATCACATCGTCAAATCCGTCTCCGTTCACATCTCCGGCATTGCTGGCTGAAGTGCCCGAATGATCAGATTCTGCCTCACCATCCAGTCGAAAGCCATTGCTGCCATTAAGGCTGGATAAATTAATACTGAAAGTCATGATATCGATTCCTTATAAGAAATTAACTTGGTTCATTTTTTATACTGCTCGGTAATTTGTTATGATTTTCTTCATAGTTTATGAAATTGAGGGTTATCGTTTTGATCATACACCATAAACCATAATAACCATTGGTGTTCCCAGAATACGGAGAATAATGAATTCTATAGATCAAGAACGACTTATCCATGAATCTTTTTGCAGGTAAGCACTTGTTCTATATGTGTATAGAAAATACACAAAATCATGAATAATTCGTTCCATAGCAATAACTTGCGTGCCAGTATCTTGGATACAAATTGCAAATATTGCAGTGAATACACATGGAGCAGAGTCTGCAGCGAAGGTTTGCGTCATTGTTCTGTCATATTGATTCTATATCTTACCCAGAACGTACTGAGCGTGATGGAGGATACAGTGATGTTGGATGTGGATGCGTTGCTCAAAGAGTATTTTCAGAATACGGATGAAGCTAACGACAAGCCTTTGATGAAGGCGGCTTGTTCGGTGTTAAAAAAGCTTTTTCACCAGAAGGAAATTAATCAATTCATTGAAACTCACCAATACTTGGAAGGGCTGGAGTTCAATGATGCGGTTCTAGAGCATTTTAATTTTACTTTCCAGGTTTCCAGCAAGGATCGAGCGCGTATTCCTGATCAGCGCCGTGTGTTGATTGTGGCCAATCATCCATTGGGTTCTTTGGATGGATTAGCGCTTCTGAAACTGGTATCGGAAATCAGAACTGACGTTAAAATCGTTGCCACAGATTTGCTGGATTGCATCGATCCTCTGAAAAGTTTATTCCTGTCGGTGGATAATTTGTCCAAATCTGCTCATCATCGCCACAGTATGAATCTGATGGTTGATGCGCTGGAAGCGGAGCAAGCTGTTATCCTATTTCCAACCGGAGAGGTGTCGCGAATATCGCCGCTGGGTGTGCGTGACGGTAAGTGGAAAACCGGTTTTTTATCGTTGGCCAAAAAAACAAAAGCACCGATTGTTCCGGTCTATATCGGTGGCAAAAATTCAACCTTTTTTTATGGTCTTTCGAGCATTTATAATCCGCTGGGCACGATGATGTTGGTCAATGAGATGTTTAATCAGAAGGGCGGTGAAATTTCTTTCCGCATCGGCAAACCTATCCCGTGGGAATCCATCGCGGCGATGGATTTGTCTAAAAAGGCGGTTGCCAAATTAATGCGCAAGCAGGTTTATTTATTAAGCCAAAAAAAGAAAAAGGAATTGTTCAAACCGATTGAAAATATTATCCATCCGGTCAGAACGAAGTTAATTCGCAAGGAACTAAAAGCTTCGCGACTTATCGGCAAAACCCAGGATGGCAAGTCTATTTATTTGTTTGACTATATGCCCAATTCCAGCGTGATGCGTGAAATAGGGCGTTTGCGCGAGTTATCTTTCCGGCAGGTGCAGGAAGGCACCGGCAATGCATTGGATATCGATAACTATGATCGCTATTACCGACACCTTATTGTGTGGGATGAAGATGAGCTGGAGATTATCGGTTCGTACCGGATCGGGGAGGCGGACAGAATACTTAAGAAACATGGGGAGGAGGGACTGTATACGCATAGTTTATTTAAGTTCAATCCATCCTTTCTGCCTTATCTTGAGCATTCGATTGAGCTAGGGCGCAGTTTCATTCAACCCCGGTATCAAGGAAAACGCAGCTTGGATTATCTGTGGTACGGGATTGGTGCCTATTTGTATCAGCATCCGGAGATCCGTTATCTGATCGGACCGGTTTCACTCAGCACTGCCTGGCCGGAGCCTGCGCAAAAAGTGATCGCCAGTTTTTACACGGAATTGTTTGGCAATGACAAGGTGCTGGCCAATCCCCGGCTTCCTTTTGATTTTGAGCGCATGCAGGAATTTGTACCCTTTAAGCAGGTCGCTGATGAAGCTGATTATAAGCAGGCTTATGCGATTCTGAAAGAAAGAATGGAAGAGTTCGGTGTGAAGGTGCCCATACTGTATAAGCAATATGTGGAACTATGTCAGCCGGGAGGATGCGAGTTTCTGGGGTTTAATATTGATCCTAATTTCTCAAATTGTGTCGATGCCTTGATCCTGGTGCATATCAATACGATTAAAGAGAGAAAACACCAGCGTTATATCGAAAGTCATGCAATGGCTATGCAGAATTTAAACTCTGCATAATGTCGAATAATCATCTTGAATGAAGATGTCGTCGACAGGAAACGGACAACCGACTAATCAGATAAATTTTATAGGTAGCGTCCAACTACTTTATTACGGCCAGTTAATTTTGCTTGGCAAAGCGCATGATCAGCGGCTTTAAATAATTCAGAAAAACCTTCTTCCGATTCCTGCTGCATTTCAGCAACGCCAAAGCTGGCGGTTACAGTCAATCCTGCTGGGTGTAAATTTTCGATGGATTTTCGAATCTTCTCGGCGATGTTCAATGCATTTGCAAGATCGCAGTGGGACAATAGCAATACAAATTCTTCTCCGCCATAGCGAGCAACAATATCTTCTTTGCGAATAAATTCAGTTAATACATAGGCTATTTCTTTTAAGACAAAATCGCCGGTTGCATGTCCATGCTGGTCATTGACTAGTTTGAATTTGTCTACATCCACTACAATCAGGCTAGATGAAATACGATAGCGCCTTGCTTCACTTAATTTCGATGGCGCTGCTTCCATCAGAAAATGGCGATTATGCAAACCGGTTAATTGGTCTTTCATCGCCAAATCGTGCATGAGATTTTGTTGTGAGGTGATTTGATCCAACCGTTTCTTACTGATGACCAGATTGTTGACTCTGGCCAATAATTCTTCTTGAACCAGCGGTTTGGTCACATAATCATTGGCTCCTGAACGTAATAATTCAATTTTCCGGGCCACATCGTCCAGAACTGAAAATACCAGTAACGGTATATATTTTTTCTCATCATCAAAATTTCTGATTGCCCTTAGAATGCCATAGCCATTTAACTTGCCTTTGAGCATGATGTCAGTCAACACTAAATCATAAGTATTTTTCTGGAATGCTTCGATGCCTTCTTCGCCGATAGTAAAATGATCGACGGTATAACTATTGTCTCTGAGTAATTGAGATGTCAGCGTTGCAATGGATAGACTATCTTCAATATATAAAATACTTCCTTCCATGATTTTTCTATATCGTTTACTGGAGAATTGCGCGGTATAGCGGGTAATTTTATCCAATTCGTGCTTAGCAAATATTTCTGTTATCCCTGCTGAAAACGCTTTATCCAGAAACTTTTTGTCTTCATTTGATGTAATCATTACCAAAGGAATTTGGCGAGTGCGGTTATCGGCACGTAGGTGCGATGAAAACATCGAAGCATCCATATCGCGTAAATGCATAGCGATAAATACCAGATCAAAAGATTGTTTCCTTAGTAAATTTAAGGCCTCGCCACCGGTTGAAGCTTGTTTGGTTTCCAGTCCACCCGATTCTACTGCCGATGATAAAAGTTTTTGATATGTCCTGGATGGTTCAACAATAAGTCCTTCCATATTTTAATGCCCTCTTGATTGTACAAATCTGGTTGTTACTTGTCAGTAGATTCAGATATTTACAACATAAAAATTTACGTTTGTCTTATATCGACATCAATGCTGACTTCTTTGAGAGGAATTATTGGGAATTATGTAAAAGCTATTTTCAGTATTGCAAGCTTTTTGCAGACGGAAGGAAAATAGAATCTAACGGCCTGAATGATGGATGATCATTATTGAGCGATTCTTATCGATTACGGATTGGTTTTACCAGCAACGATAAGCTGAACGATAACGCGCTGAATAGGACAATGGTTGTTCCCGAAGCCACATTAAAGATATAACTGAGATACATACCGATTACGCCGGTTACAGAACCAATCAGAGTTGAATAAATAATCATTTTGCTAAAGCTATCTGTAAGCATTCTTGCTGTCATGGCGGGTGCAATCAGTGTGGCGGCTACCATGGTGACGCCGATTACGTTGAGGGAGGCAATGACGGAAAAGGTCAACAGAAGGGAAAATAAAAATTGTACCGACTCGGTTTTGATGCCAAAGACGCGCGCAGCTTCATTATCAAATGTAGAAAAGAGGAGGGCTCTATATGAAAAAAACAGGGTGACCAGTGTGATGGCTGTTACCAATCCAATAACCACCAAGTCATGATCAGTGATTCCCAGAATATTGCCAAATAAGGCGGCCTCAAAGTTTTGCTTAAAATTGCGCAATTTACTCACGATTGCAACCCCCAAAGCAAACATGGCCGTTGTTACAATACCGATTGCGGCATCTAATTTAATCTTGTTGTTTTGTGTGATTTTGTTGATGATCAATACGGCTAGCAAGCCCATGGCAAAAGCGCCGGTGTAAAAATTCAGATTTAGCGTAAAGCCCACCACGGCACCGCCAATGGCGGCATGAGATAATCCATGGCCGACATAGCTCATGCCACGTAGAACGACATATACGCCAATCATGCCACCGGATGCACCGACTAGCAAAGCAGCTAGCAAGGCGCGGCGAAAGAACTCATACTCAAGTGGCTCGAGGAGGAATTCCATCAGTGCTTCTGATCCCTAAAGTGCAAGGGTGTGCTGTTAGCAATTAACAAATGGCCTTCATATTTAACGATCACAATGTCGCCACCATACGTCTGAGTCAGGATTTCATTGGTAAAAATATCATGCGGTTGACCTTGTGCGACAACACCTCGATTAAAGCAAATAACCCAGGGTAGATGGGAAGCCACGGCATTCAGGTCGTGCGTGGTCAGTAAAATGGTCATTCCTTCACTATTGAGATTGCCCAATAGATGCAATACTTCATGCTGGGTTTTGATATCGACGCCTGAGGTGGGTTCATCCAGAATCAAAAGTTTAGGGTTGCTGATTAATGCGCGCGCAAGAAATGCACGTTGTCGTTGACCACCCGATATATCGATAATATGCTGTTGCAAGCAATCCTCAACACCCAATCGATGAGCCAGATCGTGAACATTTTTACGTTCTTCTTTGCTGAGCCAAGGCAAGATGCGCCCATTGGTATACAGTCCCATTGTAATGACTTCTTCGACAGTCACCGGAAAATTCCAATCGACGCTGCCAAGCTGGGGCACATAACCGACTGTGCCCGGCTTCACTTGATTTACTGGATTGTTGTGCACCAGTATCTTTCCGCAAATCACCGGATGAATGCCTAGAATGATTTTAAGCAGAGTGGTTTTGCCACTGGCTGTGGGACCCACAATGCCGGCAAACTGACCTACAGCTATATTCAATGACAGATCAGAAAATACTATATTCTGTTCATACCCGGCTTTGACATTGCTTAGTTGGACAGCAGCGCTGAGTTGCGCATTAAAAAGCGATGTTGCTTGCATCAATATTGGCCATGCAGGTTGGATTGCCTCCGAGTGCTTCTGTCATAATAGTCATATTGCGGGTCATCATGCCAATGAAAGAGTGATTGGGTGGAGCTGGCAGCTCATCATCTGAAAGCTGATCAATAAATTTGACGTTCGCTTCACGCGCGATTTGCCCCATTACTTTACTAGGAAAAACTTCTGAGCCAAATATTGCAGGTACAGCGGTTTTTCTGATCTGCTTAATAATACTAATGACTTCTTGCGGACCAGGTTCGGAGAAATCGGAAGGTTGTATGGCGGCAATCACGGTCATGCCATAGCGGGGTGCAAAATAAGCAAACGAATCATGGTAAGTCACTAGTTTGCGATTATTTTTAGGAATGGTTTCAACACATTTGAATATTGCTTGATCCAATTTCTGCAGCTTATCGAGATAAATGGTTGTATTTTCCAGATAGCTTTTTTTATTGATGGGATCAAACGCGATAAGATTTTCTTTGATTATTTCCGCATACCGCATGACCAATTCGATATTCAACCATAAGTGAGGATTAGGATGCCCGTGTTCGCGCGGGAAACTAAAATCATATTGCCAATCTTCTTCTTTAAGTGCGTGGTTTCCCAATTGCAGAATACGGGTGTTAGGGTTTTTTACCTTCTCTGCGAGTATTAATGTGGGTAATTCGAGATCCAAGCCATTAACGATAATTATATCAGCTGCTTGCAATATTTTTATATCGGAAGGGATGGGTTCAAATGTGTGAGAATCGGTTCCATCCGGAACAATCCCCGTAACATTGACGTGAGTCCCCCCAATGTTTTGCACCATATTCGTAATAGGGGAGACAGTTGTCACAATGTTAAGCTTCTTATAAGTATCCGACGCGAGAACTGCATTTTGAAGAGAGAGGATGAATAGGAGTAATAAAAGATTTGTAATATGACTCATTGATAGTTTCATAACGATCTTCCTCGTTTTAGTCAAATTGTATGAAAAAAAAGCAATTTATCATACATATTGGATTATGATCACGATTCATGCAACTTTGAAGAAATAAAACACGTGAGTTTTGGGGAGAATGAGCGTGAAAAAAGCGATAGGAGTTGTGATTACTATGCAGCAATTGATCATGAGCTGCATTGTTTTTTCAATTGGTTGGCTATCTTTGCTGGTTAATGCCGCCAACATTGCGGGAAGTCACAGTACGCGCCAATGCAAAGGAATTGATTGGAACCGCAAATTCTGCGAATGAAGGCACGGTTCTTAAACAGCAATTGGATTCGCGCACCGTTTATCGGCCAGGAGAATTGCTGGAAACTGTGCCAGGCCTGATCGTAACTCAGCACAGTGGTGAAGGTAAAGCCAATCAGTATTTCCTGCGTGGCTTTAATCTCGACCATGGTACAGACTTACGCATTACGATAGATGGCATGCTGGTTAATCAACGCTCGCACGGGCACGGACAAGGTTGGGCTGATACTAATTTTATGATTCCGGAGCTGGCGGGAAATGTGCAGTACATGAAAGGACCTTATTACGCCAGTCAAGGCGATTTCTCCTCAGCCGGTTCGGTTAGCATGGGCTATGTTGATAAATTACCCAAAGGTATTGCCAGTTATGGTTTAGGGCAGCAAGGGTTTATGCGCGGATTGGTGGCAAAATCACACGAAGTGGGTAAGGGGAATGTTCTGTATGCTGTCGAATTACTGACAAAAGACGGTCCGTGGGTTAAGCCTGAGGATTTCAAGAAATTCAATGCGGTGTTGCGCTATAGCCAGGATACGGGACCAACCACATTTAATATTACTGCAATGGGCTACGGGGGGAATTGGAATTCTACCGATCAGATTCCACAAAGAGGAGTTGCGAGCGGATTCGTTCCGCGATTGGGTGCGATTGATCCCAGTGATGGTGGGGAAGCACACCGCTTTAGTCTTTCCAGTGCGCTACGGCATAAGAGTCGTTTCGGAACCACACAATTAAATTTATATACACTACACACCAATCTCGCTTTATTTTCAAATTTTACTTATTTCCTTGATGATCCCGTGAATGGCGATCAATTTTCCCAGGTCGACAAACGCTTCCAATCCGCTATGAATTTAAGCCATCTATGGATCAATAAAGTTGGCGGAATCGAGATCGAAAATACGGTAGGTGTTCAATTCCAGAACGATGTGATTGATAACGGATTATCAAGTACAAAACAACGTCAAGCGCTATCAACCACTCGCAGAGACCACATTAATCAGAATAGTGTCGGTATTTACTATCAGAATAGTATACAGTGGCTGGAAAAGTTTCGTAGCGTGACTGGTGTGCGTTCGGATTATTACTGGTTCAATGTAAATAGTAATCTAAATGCTAACTCAGGTAATCGCTATGACAGCATGACTAATCCCAAGCTGAGTTTAATTGCCGGGCCTTGGGTACAAACGGAATTCTATTTCAATTACGGTAGCGGTTTTCATAGCAATGATGCACGCGGAACTACCTCTACCGTTGATCCAAAATCGGGAGATCCCATCAACAGGGTTAATCCGCTGGTACGTTCGACGGGATATGAAACGGGATTTCGCACGGCTATTGTTCCAGGGTTACAAGCTTCTTTTGCATTATTTCGTTTGGATTTGGATTCAGAACTGCTATTTGTGGGCGATGCCGGAACGACAGTGGCAAGTCGTCCAAGCAAACGAGAAGGGTTTGAGATCTCGACATTCTACATGCCTACTGATTGGCTAACGATCGATATAGATTATGCACTGGCACGTGCACGCTTTAGCGATAGGGATCCGAGTGGCGACCACATACCCGGAGCAATTAATGGAGTCGGTAAACTGGCAGTTTCCCTAGACAATATAGGTGCATTCTTTGGGAGCATGCAATTGCGTTACTTCGGTCAGCGTTCTCTCACCGAAGATAGCAGTGTGCAGTCAAATTACACGATGACACTGAATGGTCAGATCGGTTACAAAATTAGCAAAAATGTTCGAATATCGGTGCAGGGGTTTAATCTATTGAATAGTCGAGCTCACGCAATTGATTATTTTTATACTTCCAGGCTTCCAGGTGAGTCTGCTGCTGGCGTGAGTGACTTGCATTTTCATCCTATCGAGAGTCGATCATTTCGCGTCAATTTAGTCGCTAATTATTAGTCAATGTAAATATTATCCATCCATGAGTGGAATTAAATCTATTGTTTTGATAAGTTCTTAGCAGTGAAAGCTTGGGAGAAATTTATGGAACGTTTTACTATTTCGATGGATGATCAGTTGTTTGAACAGTTCGACAAGGTGGCACATGCACGGGGTTACGATAACCGATCGGAAGCGATTCGTGATCTTATCCGCGAGTATCTTGAAACTGCTCGTTTGGAGAAAGATAACAAAGGATATTGCATTGCTACGCTTAGTTATATTTATAATCACCACGAAAGAGATCTGGCCAGTCAAGTAACATCGGCACATCATGATCATCACGACTTAACTTTGTCGAGCATGCATGTTCATATGGATCATGATAACTGCCTGGAAGTGGTTATTCTTCGCGGCACCATTCAAGACGTCAGGCTTTTTGCCAATCAAGTGATCGCGACGAATGGGGTGCGGCATGGCAAGTTGCACATTGTACCGATTGAGCTTTCACAAGAGTTGCATGCGCACTCTACAGTACCGCATACGCACAGTAGCCCGTTGACTTAATATTGTTTGATTGGAAATAAAAATCCCCACCTATTGGCGGGGATTTGTTTTTAGGACACTATTAGTTTCAGTTCTAATTTCCCCAATGCTTGGATTTGCTGGCGGCAAACAAGAACATCCACATGACCAGCACAAAAGGAAAGGTTAATGTAGGCAACCCTATCGGTGCTAGGAAATTAGCTAAGCCAGCCTGGCAGATAATCGTCAAAATTCCTGCCAGCAGCGCAAGTATTGCACTTCCCGTAGTCGGTTTGAGAAAGACCCATCCTATCGCCATCATTGTCAGTACCGGATTGAATGCATAGAGTCCCATCTCAATCAACGTTTTATCTGCGCCGAGTAAAACTGGCACGGCAACCCCAACGATGGCACCGGATAATGCCATGAATGCACCACGCATCGAGGTTATCGCGATGCCAACCAGAAACAAAATACCTACAATAATGCTATCAGCAAACATGACTTCACCGATACCCTTGGTGATCGCTGTATACCAGGCCTCAACTGCGTTTTGCGTAAAGTTCGCGAACTCGGTCGAAACCACTGAAGCTGCAGCAATGTCAGCGGGGATTCCCGGGGCTGGTAGCACGGGGCCACGTGAGAATCCATCAAAAGCATAAACCGCGACCATGAACATCCAACACGTTAAAACAAAGGGTGAAGTGGAAGCCGGGATGTTATAGGGTTGTAAGATCCTCATCAGCGCTGCCAGTACGACTGTAGACAATATCGAAGCGAGCACCACATATAACCAAAGCTGCGGTGTGTTCTCGAGAAACAGGAATAAGCAAGGGCCTACCAGCGTGCCGTTAAATCCATACAATCCTGCGTCGATGTCATCTTCTGAGAATCCCAGTAAATAAGCAGCAACGGTACTGCTGACTACACCCACGGTTGCGGCAAGCCCCGCAGTGATTCCTCCCACATATAAAGCAATTAAGAAAATAAGTCCTGTCACTGCATTGCAACAGAAAAAAACTTGCCCAACTCCTCTGAGAATTACCCGCAGAGGTTTGGGGAATGCTTTGTCAATTGATAAAGACCAATCCATGGTGAATAGCTCCTAAAGATTTTGAGAAAAATATAACTACAGTAAATAAAACAAAGTTCTATATAATCATTCAGGCGAAAACTATTAATTAGTGAGTAAGGGAGTTGCATCAGTTTTTCTGGTGTTTCACTTCTTCCAATAATCCTTGTTTTACAATGAAATCTACAATTTGATCGACGCCTTCACCCGTATGCATATTGGTAAACACAAACGGCCGATCACCCCGCATTTTTTTAGCATCTCGTGCCATCACTTCCAGACTTGCACCGACGTAAGGGGCGAGATCTGTTTTATTGATGACAAGTAGTGCAGAGCGCGTGATACCAGGGCCACCTTTGCGAGGTATTTTTTCACCGGCAGCAACGTCAATTACGTAGATAGTCAAATCAGACAGCTCAGGACTAAAAGTTGAGGCGAGGTTATCGCCTCCCGATTCGACCAGAATGAGATCAAGATTAGGAAAATCGGCAGTCATACGTGCAATTGCTTCGAGATTGATGGAAGCATCTTCCCTGATTGCCGTGTGCGGACAGCCGCCAGTTTCTACTCCCATCAAACGTTCAGGAGGCAACGCATTGGCGCGCAGTAGAATCTCCATATCTTCCTTGGTATAGATATCGTTGGTGATGACAGCCATTTCATAACGATCACGCATTCTCTTACTGAGTGCTTCGCACAGAGCTGTTTTTCCGGATCCAACCGGGCCGCCGATTCCAACACGAAGTGGATTTGATTGTTTGCTCACGTTTTATATCCCAAAAATTATGATCGATAAATTCTGCTGTACTGCGTTTCATGTAGTATTGACAGCAACGATAACCCTGGCGCCCAATTGGATAAGTCATCATCCTTGAGTTGTTGTGCGCGTAGCGACACCGTTTCAATAATAGAATGTAATGAAAGTAGCAGACTCTGTCCAGAAACCTGACCAAGTGGTACGGATTTAACACAGACGAGTACTTGGTTTTCAACTATTGAAAAAAGCATTCCGAGTAACGCAACTTCATGTGGTATAGCAAATGCTTCTGCAGCACAAGCAAATGCGGTGGGCAAAGGAACTTCCGATTGATTTCTCAAGATTGCTTGTAAAGATTCATCGGCAATTTTTAGATCCATGATGAGTTTTCCTAGGGAATATCCCATTTGGATAGTTTCGGCACGAAACTCAGACGTATCGCGTGCCGCTATAAAATATTCGGTCCAATAACTGACAGCCTTTGCGTCACGCTCAGTAAATGCCTTGAGCAAGCGCCATAATATCGGCGCTTCAAAGTCGGCAATAATACTTAAGGACTCAGCAATCCATATTTTTGCAGTATTTTCATTGTAGACGATACCTTTCTCGATGGCTGATTCCAGGCCTTGGGAATAGGTATACGCACCAATCGGTAAAGATGGACTTGCTAACTGTAATAGGCGGAGCAATACACTGGATTGCAAGGTTTTTTCCTAGGATTTTGAGTCAGAAGGTCGATGAATCTTCTGACGTGCAGGTATTGGAGCCAGTGGACCATGTGCATGATAGTGACCATCGCCGTGATGATGGCTTCCGCTACCATAAGCGCCTGATTCTGGTTCGAACTGAGCATCTTCTTCCACGATATTGGCCCCCAGACCTTCTAACATCTGCTTTAATACACTGTCTTTGTGAATACGTAAGAAAGCTTCGCCAACTTGTGTTTGTGTGTGACGATTCCCTAAATGAAAGGCGCAGCGCATTAAATCATGAGTTGTACGACAAGTAATGCGGTAAGTAGGCTCATGGGCTGCGATAATTTGCACGACACGACCGTCGTCGCTTTTGAGCAAATCATTATCTCGTAGAATCGTGCCGCGTGTAGTAAAAATAGCAACTTCCTCACCGGACGCAAGCACTGTTCTAAGTCGGCTGTTTTCACGCATTTCATAGGGTAGAACGAGTTGCGCAAAAACTGATTCTGCATGATCTATTTTAGTATTCAACGTAAGCATCGGTTTTCTTATGATCAATTAAAGATTGTGTGTAATGACTATCACAGTAATGGATACTGTGATAGCGATCATTAAAATAGAGAGGCTTCTTCTTTATGAAGAATATTATTCACATAAAGAAAGAAGACTTGCTCTGTATCGGATACTGCTCTCCTAGAATAGGAAATATCGCTGTGCCATGGGTAGAACATCTTCTGGACCACATGTCAATAACTGTCCATCAGCGCGTACTTCATAAGTTTCTGGATCGACTTCCATTTTAGGTGTTGCGCTATTGTGAATCATGTCTTTCTTGCGCAGATTCCGTGTATTTTTGACTGGAATAATGTGTTTGTCGAGCTTAAGTTGATCGATTAAATCAGCATTAAGCGCGGCTTGTGAGGCGAATGTGAAACATGATGTTTTGATTCCTCCCCCATATCCACCAAACATATACCGATAATGCACGGGCTGAGGCGTTGGAATCGATGCATTAGGATCGCCCATCAGAGATGCTGCAATCATTCCGCCTTTTAAGATCATGGATGGTTTCACGCCGAAGAAAGCAGGTCTCCACAATACAAGATCTGCATACTTACCGACCTCTATCGATCCAATTGCGTGTGAGATGCCGTGTGTAATGGCTGGATTAATAGTGTACTTGGCAACATAACGCTTCACACGGAAATTATCATTCCTTGAGCTATCCTCCTGTAGTGTGCCGCGTTGTATCTTCATTTTATGTGCGGTTTGCCATGTGCGCAGTACGACTTCACCAATGCGCCCCATTGCTTGCGAATCTGAGGACATCATAGAGATAGCTCCCATGTCATGGAGAATATCTTCAGCCGCGATGGTTTCTTTCCGAATGCGTGATTCTGCAAAGGCAAGATCTTCTGCAATATTGGCATGCAAATGATGGCATACCATCAGCATATCCAAATGCTCATCAAGGGTGTTCACCGTATAAGGGCGAGTTGGATTCGTTGATGAAGGTAAAACATTATCCTGTCCCACGACCGCTATGATGTCTGGCGCATGACCACCGCCTGCACCTTCAGTATGGAAAGTATGAATGGTTCGATCTTTCATGGCAGCAATGGTGTTTTCTAAATAACCGCCTTCATTGATTGTGTCGGTATGAATAGCAACTTGCACATCATATTTATCTGCAACATTCAAACAGTTATCAATAGCCGCATAAGTTGTGCCCCAGTCTTCATGAAGTTTTAGACCACAAGCACCGGCAAAAACTTGTTCTTCAAGTGGTGTTGGCAGACTGGTATTACCTTTACCAAAAAAGCCTGTATTCATTACTAACCCATCCGATGCTCTGAGCATGGAATGAATATGCCAGGGCCCGGGTGTACAAGTGGTTGCTGCTGTCCCTACTGCAGGACCTGTACCGCCTCCCAGCATGGTGGTGATGCCATTCATCATGGCATCTTCAGCTTGCTGTGGCGAAATGAAGTGAATGTGGGTATCTACACCTCCGGCTGTAACAATCAGATTTTCGCCGGCAATGATTTCGGTGGCCGAACCAATAGCCATTGTAACATTGGGTTGAATATCTGGGTTTCCAGCTTTGCCGATTGCTGCGATCTTGCCATTCTTAAGGCCTATATCCGCTTTGACAATCCCCCAGTGATCAATAATGATTGCATTGGTAATGACGGTGTCCATGACATCGGCATGATTGCGTTGTGATTGACCCATTCCATCGCGAATCACTTTTCCACCTCCAAACTTCACCTCTTCTCCATACGTAGTGAAGTCTTTCTCAATCTCTATAAAAAGCTCTGTATCGGCCAAACGGACACGATCGCCAGTTGTTGGGCCCATCATTTCGGCATAGGTTTGACGGGAAATTTTTACGCTCATTTTTTTGCTCCTGTAAAATTATTGCAATACAAGCTATTTAAGTTTGCCCATCACTTTTTGATTGAATCCATAGACGATTCGGTCACCACCAAGCTCAACGAGTTCAACGGTTCTTTCTTGCCCTGGTTCGAAGCGGATAGCTGTTCCGGCCATAATATTCAGCCGCATACCATAAGCAGCTTCCCTGTCAAATTTCATGGCAGAATTTACTTCAAAGAAATGAAAGTGGGAGCCAATTTGTATTGGACGATCCCCTCCATTAGAGACAGTTAAGGTTTTAGTGTTTCTACCAACATTTAATTCAATTTCGCCCGATTCAGTAAACACTTCACCTGGAATCATTGGTGTTCTCATGATGATCTCCTATTTTAATGATTAAACTATCGGATTATGAACAGTAACCAGTTTGGTTCCATCTGGGAACGTTGCTTCGACTTGGATATCCGGAATCATTTCGGGGACACCTTCCATGACATCAGCGCGAGTCAGTATTTTTTGTCCACCTGTCATCAATTCGGCTACCGTTCGACCATCTCTGGCACCTTCCAATACTGCGCAGGTGATCAGTGCTACAGCTTCTGGGTAGTTGAGTCGTAGACCACGGGCTCTACGTTTTTCAGCTACTAATCCTGCAGTAAATATCATTAGTTTGTCTTTCTCTCTAGGTGTTAAGTCCATAGTTTTTCTCCTGGGTAAAATAACATTTTCAATTTTCGAAGTTACTGCAGCATCTGAGATTTATTAGAAAACCACCTTAAGTCAACAATATAATTAATCAAGTATTCCACATACGTGGAACAATTTCAGCGCGTCCCAGAATTTCAGGACGAAATAAGCCCCAGACACGCAGCATAACATGCCGTGCTACCTCGCTTGAATCGCCTAAATAACGGACCACCACAATCGATTTAAGTTGAGAAATACCTACCTGACCAATACCATTGATAATCTTTTCTGCTTCTTCGCGCGCTAAATCTATCAATGGTTGAGGTATCATTTTTCCCGTCAAAATAAGTGAAGCACAGACTGTCCTGCCAGATAACGCTAAAGAGCCATTCATCGCAGAACTTTCACCGAGAAGGCGGATCTGCTCAAGCCAAATTAACTTATCATTCCGTCGGATGCTAGTACGCTGTTTGATTTGACCATGATTGAATGTTTCGCCTGACGCCGTGCGACCAAAACATAATATTTCACAACCGACATAAACCGCATCATCTTCAAGTATGACCTGATGATCAATCTCTACCTCGGCATGATTATAAAAAATGGTCTCTTGCGGTACCCACTCGAGTGAGCCACCCTTGTTGACATTAATTCTAATTTTCTGTTGTGAGTTATGCCCATTGGCTTTGTACCATTTGGTGGCCCCAGGTGTAGTAATTTGTGCGTTTGCAGATGTACCAATTTGAGCCGAAATTTCTAATTGATCACCCCCAACGACTCCACCCGGCGGATGAATAATCACCACATGGCAGACTTCTCGTCCTTCCGGATAAAAAGGTTTTTGCACTAACAATGGACCAAAGTGATCTCGTTCTACAAGACGTGTTGTGTCATCGAATTTAGAAAACTTAAGTGATAATTTTGCTTGTAACGGTGTATAAGTTGGATCTATGGTTGGCTCCGGTACGTACTGTATAGGCTGCTTCAGATAAGACAGGATAGTGGAGCTTGGTTGCATACTGACGAGTTCTTCCTTGTGTGCTGACAGGTGCATTTTATTCCTAATCCTTAAGGAATCGTTGGTCTCTAAAGGTATTTAAATTTGTAGTTGGAAAGAAATTTTAAAAACATCTTGTGTATGACCCGATACTCCAGGTGCATAATTCAACCCTTTGGATAAGAGATCGCCATGCTGATAGTAAGCTGAAACACGTGCATTAAAGCCATCAATAATATAATTTACACCGGCTTCAATTTCTTCTCGGTTGCTGCTTCGATTAGGTTGAATGCTGGTAAATCTACCGTAGGGCTGAAATTGCCCAATACCGACTTTACCCGGTAGTAAATACAGGCCCGTTACTGTCCATGACTTGCCATCAAACATACAAAAGCAATCACGATCAGAGAATGCGGTAGTCGAATATCCTGCATAGAATTGTTTATATTCAGCATTTAATGTGGTTACGCCCATATTCCGAGGTAATACTTTCTCGAATAATAAGTCACCTGTAAAACCGAGAAAATCACTCCGATGTGCGAATGATCCAGCGCCATTTTTTTGGTATGACATACCGAATGCCAACGCTAAAATATCTCCCGCTTTGCCGAAATACGTACTAGAAGTGTAGTAGCCAGGATTTTTCTCTGGATTCAGAAAATTATAGGTAACACGTGCAGCTGTTAGTATGGTGCCGCTTGGATTAGGTCCCGCAGTGTGCGATGATTCTAAACCGCGAAAGACTCCCATTGCATAACCCAGCGTTCCGGGCACAAAACCTGGTTCTGCATTGCCCCAGAAAGTTACTCCATCGTCACGACCATAACGACCGGCGCCACCATTGCCAAAATTTGTACTGAAATCTTGAGAAAAGAAGGGCGTTTTAAAAGCATCATGGGTAGCTTGGAAAAAAGGACCACTTAACTCTCCCCGCTCTGTGGGCGCTAACATGCGCCCTCCCCAGATGTTGAAATAACGGTTGTATTCGAATTTTGCAATGGCATCGAGGATGTTGTAGGACATCCTGGGATTTTCGCCAGAAGCGGTATTGTTGCAGAAAAAGCACTCGGTATTGACTTCAAATTTAAGATATTGATTAAACTGACCATTCAGATAAATACGAGCATTATCATTGCTATAATGACCGCTATCCAAATTACCGCTTAAGTTTTCAGTCCATAACCCGGTTCCTCGATAGCCTGCTCCTAAGCTAATCCATCTGGTTTCACTGGATTTCACTTTTAGCTTGTCAGAAATTGGTTTTACTGAAAAATCCATTGCATAAACATTGGATACAAACAAGAGAAAAGCGCTCATGAATATAGCGATCAGGAAAAAATTTCCAGATACCTTGATATCTTTTTTCTCATTATAAAGAGGTAAACAAGGCTGACTAGAGATGCTTAGTGACATCAATCTCGCATTCTTAATTTTTGTCTGTAAACTGTAATTGACTTTCTGCATGAGCCTGTCCATCCTCTAATGTGGGTTTATCAAATTGGATGATTAATAAATAATTCTATACTAAAATTCTAAATGGATACGTTTGTAATATTTTTCTTACGTTTTGTATGATGGTTCTTTTACTTTACCAGAAAAGCCAAAATACTTAGGGAAGCGCTGATTTATTCGGTTTTTGAGAATCTTTAGCGTGCAAGTCATTGATTCTAATTGCGGCGGAATCTGAGAAAGCGAATTGATCAGCACTTCCTTAAGATGTCAATTACCAAAGACTAGGTATCCCCTGAACAAGTTATAAATAGAAGGTTTCGAATTTATTGTTTACTGGTTTTGGGTAATTTTAGATTGCAGAAGGATTGGAGGATTGGAGGATTGGAGGATTGGAGGATTGGAGGATTGGAAATGGTTTTCTAATTCCATTCGAGTCAACGATCCGGTTAATACTGACATTCTGGACGGATTAAGCCGGTGACATTAATAATGCTCGTCTGACCTGATTTTGGTATAGCCAAACTGACCCTTCAAGATCCTGAACGGATGTTCGGCGATGACACGAATCCGTGCGATTGTTCTGTTGAACCACTTTGGTAGTGGCACCTAGTGCTTTGCCTGGTGTAGCCTTTCGCGCTACCCAATCGACCGCTTCTTGTTTTCGCAGGTGTTCATGCACACTGGGATAATCATAGTTCCGATCCGTACTGATTCGTTCTTCTTCATGCAACAATGCCTGAAGCTGTGACATATCCGAATCTTTGGTCGTGGTGCCAACACGGTATGAGCTAATCCGCTGCGGTCATCCACCCCAATATGCGTTTCATTCCAAAATACCATGATTGCTTTTCTTCGTCTGAGTCATCTCAGGATCGCGCTTGCCTTTCCGTAACAGCAAACCTTGCTCTGCTAACATCATATTGACTTTCCCAAAAGCCTTGCTGTCAATTCATGTTTCTCCAGAAGATGGCGAAAGTGCAGTGCAGTGCAGTGCAGTGCTCTCGCCCGGTATTGTCCTCATTCCCCGCTTTCGGATAGTGTGGCTCTACCACTGCAATTAACCGTGCTCCACGGAACGACCCGCCTCCATCTCTTCCAGAAGCTTCTCTCGCCTCGTCCTTTTCGGCTTCACCCCATACTCGTTTGCTCCAAATCTCACTTGCTTTATCGTCACCACCATTGAGGGTTAATCTTTACCATGAGTATCGATCATCTTGCTACTTGTTGTGATGATGAAAATTATTGTGTGACAAATTGCCGCGCGACAATTTGCCACATTCCAAATAGAGATCATTCTTTTTACAATTTACTCAACGTGGTTAATTTAGTTCTGGATAGATATTCTAGATAGATATTAAATACCACGCGAGATGGGTTAATTATTTTTACAATCCTGGAGGATGAGAAGTGCACAGAAACACTGAATGCACTTTATTACGAACTATGAGAATACCCAAACGACTTGAGCCATTAATTGAAGAAGGTTTGATTGATAGCGTGGTTTGTCAGCTAATGAGTGGCAAGGAAGCCATGATTTATATGGTGCGTTGTGGAGAGAATATTCGCTGCGCTAAGGTCTATAAGGAAAGCAATAAGCGTAATTTCCAGCAACGTTCTTGCTATATGGAAGGGCGCAATGTTAAGGGCAGTCGACGTGCCAGAGCGATGGAAAAAGATAGTCGGTATGGCCATCTTGCGCGTGAAGAAGCATGGCAAAGTACAGAAGTTGATATGTTATGCCGATTGGGAATTGCTGGCGTGCGCGTGCCAAAATTCTATAATTTCTTTTCCGGTGTTTTATTGATGGAATTAATTACCGATTTAGAAGGTAATGTGGCTCCACGATTGAGTGATTTAGTGCTTACACCTAAGCAAGCACGTGAGTATCATCGCATTCTAATTAAACAGATTGTGCAAATGCTTTGTGCTGGGATCGTTCATGGTGATTTATCACAATACAATGTGCTGGTAGATAACCAAGGGCCGGTGATTATTGATCTACCGCAAGCTGTTAATGCGGCAGATAATCATCAAGCACGCAGCATAATTAAACGTGATGTTGATAATTTAACAACGTACTTCAGCCGATTCTCTCCAGAACTGGCACAATCTGACTATGCTACGGAGATATGGTCTTATTATCAACGTGGAAAACTACCTCAGGCTAATTTAACTGGAAATGCTAAGCAACAAGACAAACCAGTGGATGTCAGCAATATTCTTCACATTATCGATGTAGTGCTTAGAAAGGAGATAGCCTGGCAACGGCATAAACAAGCAAGATGGACTAGCCATTTCTCGCAATGCTGAATTTTATCGATGTGTTCACGAGCTGTGGCAGACTTTGATTGACCTGTATGGACTAGCTTGTGTTATACTGATTGCTCTGACGCGGGGTGGAGCAGTCTGGCAGCTCGTCGGGCTCATAACCCGAAGGTCGTAGGTTCAAATCCTGCCCCC
>JAMXAE010000012.1 GCA_024281695.1 Nitrosomonas sp.
GTTTCCGGCGTGTTGAGCACGTCGAACAGTTGCGCCAGTTGCGGCGCGAGATCGCTGCCGTCCTCGCGCGTTTGCTGTTCGATGAATTCGGTGAATTGAGTGCGCTCGAAAATACCGGTGTCCTCGGCGAACAGGCAGAACAGCAGGCGTACTAGATAGACTTCGAGCGCGTGGCCGGTGTAGCCGATTTGTTTCAAGCGGTCGTGCAGGCGCGCCATGCGTTGCACCGCCTTAGCGTTGACCGGGCTTTGCGGCGAGATTTTCTGCGGCTGATACCCGGCGATGAACCAGAACAGTTTGACGTTTTTGTACAGTTCTTTCAGCAGAAATTCGCTGTGCGTGCCTTCGATCATGTCGTACAGGCGGAAGCGCGCGAAGTCGCTGACCAGCACGAAACGCGGCAGTTCGTGTTCCTTCAGTCCGGGGAAATAGTCGATGGCCTGCTGGTAAGCGCGATCCAGATCTTTGCCGCGTGATTTGTGCTCGATCAGCAGGTTGCCTTTCCACAGCCAGTCGATGTAACCGCGACCATTGAGCTTTTTGACTTTTTGTTCAAAGCTGCCGATGCGCCGCGGACTGATACCAAACACATCGAAAAATTCGACCCAGAAGTGCTTAGCTTCTGCATCTTCCGATTCGGCATTGGCCCATTCTCTGGAAAATGCCAATGCGCGGTCTTTGATTTCGTTCCAGGCTAGTGCCATGCGTTTTCCGATGTGTCCATGTTGATCGACCGGATTCTACGTGATCCACCGGAAACGTTAAAGCAACATCGTATGATATGATTCTTGATGAATGAAGGGTTGTGAGTCTTCTCTAAATCGGGATTTTCTCTATCACACACAACACAATGGGAGTCATCACATGCGTGCTGTTTTTCTTGATTTTGGTTCCGTGACTCGTGGCGATATGGATTGTGCAACGCTGGAGCGGGCGATATCGCCGTGGCAGTATTATCACGATTCCTCCGAACCGGAAGTGTTGCAGCGGATCCCCGAAGCCGAGGTGATCGTCAGCAACAAGGTGTTTATCAGCCGTGCGGCGATTGACGCGGCGCAGCAGTTAAAACTCATTTGCGTGGCGGCAACCGGGTACAACAATGTCGACCTCGTGGCTGCGGCTGAACGCAATATTCCGGTGTGCAACGTGCGCGGTTACGCTACGCCGTCGGTGGTGCAGCATGTGTTCATGCTGATGCTGAATTTGGCGCGTCATTTTGTGGATTATCAGGAACTGGTGAGAAGAGGCGGTTGGCAGGGCAGTACTTTTTTCTGCCCGCTTGACTTTGGCATCCAGGAGCTCTCCGGAAAAACGTTAGGGATTATCGGGTTTGGCGAATTGGGTCGGGCAGTGGCGGATGTTGCAAAAGCTTTTGGCATGCGATTGCTGCTTGCGGAACACAAAGGAAAATCACCGCGCCTAGGCAGAATAGAATTTGACGAAGTGATCCGTCAGGCGGATTTTATTACGCTGCATTGTCCTTTTGTGCAAGAAACCCATCATCTGATCGGCACTCGGGAGTTTGAATTGATGAAACCTTCCGCATATTTAATCAATACAGCGCGCGGCAAGCTGGTGAATGAAACCGATCTGCTGCATTGCTTGTCGACTGGACGAATTGCCGGTGCCGCTATCGATGTGATACAGGAAGAACCACCGGACAAGAACAATCTGATCCTGCAGCATCAACCGGCAAACTTGATTGTTACGCCGCATATCGCCTGGGCCAGCCGGGAATCGCGGCAGCGGCTGCTCGATCAACTGGCCGGGAATATCGAGCATTTTTTCCAAAATAAACCGTTCAATCAGGTTACCGATGCATTGGATAGTCCCCAAAATTAGTACAAAATTGGCACTAAAAAAATAAAAAGAAGTTAAAACTAGAAAGAAAATTCCTAAAAAAATAGGAATCTTTTGCGAGAAGGGCTCGTTGATGCCATTTGGCAGTTTACTGCCATGAGCGATTAAAAAGCGAACGTGCAGTTAAACGAATATATTTTGATAAAGTATCAATCTAGTTATTTCTAATTTGAGGAGAAAAATAATGAGATTCATAAAAAGCGCTACGCAAGTTGCTGCCGCGCTCGGGTTTTCCGTGTTATTGAGCGGCGTCAGCTATGCATCGCCAGCTGGCTCAATCACTGCAACTCTGCCCGTTAAGTGCTTTCAGCATCAATACCGCTTCTTTTGACGGCGCCAGCGGTAGCATCGAGAAACTCACGTTCGATTTGTCCGGAACGCATTGCACGGATGTAAGTTGCATATTGGGCGAGTCGCTGGTATTCGGTGGTGCGGGTGGTGGAACTTTTGTCTATGATCCGGAATTCAACGGTCCATCATCATTATTTGGCACGGTGGGCTCAACTGTATTCGGTTTTGATTTCACCGGCTTCGATCCACTGAATGTATCGACATTTTCCTGGGATCTAGATGTCGCTAGTAACGGCGATTACGCTGCAATCGTTGCAGAACTGGCTGGAACTGTGATCACCGCATCCGTTCGTTTTGATGGGGGAGATGTTTTCACCTACTCAGGCACGAGGGGTATGTCGGGCGTGGCGTTGCCGCTAACCTCGTTCCCGTTCCGGAACCTGAAACCTATGCGATGTTGCTGGCAGGTCTTAGTCTGATCGGTTTCGCTGGCTACCGTCGTAAGCAAGCGGCCGCAGTTTGATCGCTTGATCGTAGGATTGCTGTAAATGGTTTTTTTATGATCTATCGGACTAAAGTATTCAGCCGTCACGTTTATCTTCATCATCATGCAGCATAAATGCTGCGGTTTGCGTTTACTCCATCGTGTTTTGGTAACATAGCGAAGCTATTTCAATGCGTCCGGCTGAAACCGGTACCTGTGACCATCCCAATACAAGGAGTGATACCCATGCAGCAGTGGATTTTTCTTGCCGTCGCCATCGTCAGCGAGGTGATCGCGACATCGTTCCTTAAAGCAGCCGAGGGGTTTACCCGTTTGTGGCCGTCGCTGGTGGTTGTCGTTGGCTATCTGCTGGCTTTTTATTTACTATCGTTGACGCTGAGAACCATTCCTGTCGGCGTGGCGTACGCGATTTGGTCGGGCGTTGGCATCGTATTGATCGCCGTGAGCGGCTGGCTTTTTCTGGGGCAATCGCTGGATACGCCCGCGCTGATCGGTTTGGCTCTGATCATCGCGGGTGTGGCCGTGATCAATGTGTTTTCCCGCACCGTTCCGCATTGACGTATCATCAAGCTTTGCCCAGATCGCTAAGAAATTGATCCAGAATTACTTTCTTGGCATGCGGCATGACGACATGTGCGCACGGTGTGCGTTGACCATCGGTATCCAGGCGCATGGTCGCGAGGCAATAGCGGTTGACCACGGCTTCGCCCGGTGTTCTGAAATACACGATATTCGAGCGGTCGTTGGCTCTGGCGGGTTGCAGATGAGGATAGTGACTGGCCATTTCTTTCAACAGATAACCGGTGTTATCCAGGATGGCTTTGGCATCGGCGGCTTGTTGCGCAAAAGCGGATTCCGAGCTGAAGAAATAAAACTCGGCCGGTTTGACGGCGTCGCGCGAACAGGTGATCGTGCCAGGTACTTGCTGGATATATTCAGGATCGTGAATCTGGCTGAATTGCGCAACGAACGATTCAAAGTTTGTCCGCGTGGTAATGAATAGTCCGGCAGGTGAAGGGAAGCCAAAAAATTTGTGGCACGAAACAGCGATCGAATCGTAGCGTTGCCGTTTTTTTCCACTGACCGGATCGAGTGTTTCATGCAACAGATCGGCGGCAAACGATGTGTGTGGCAGATAGCCGCCAAACAAAGCTGCATCGAGATGGAGGTAAGCAATTCGGTCTTTGAGTTTGGTTTGGATACCGTCAATCGAATCAATCGAACCTTTGAATGTGGTACCAATGGTTGCGACCACCAGCGCGGGGTGATCGCGATTGGCATTCAGTTGCCTTTCCAGATCGTCAACATCCATGCCGCCGTCGAGATTGGTACCTACCACTACCCAGTCGAGATGCAGCAAATCGCGCAGAATCTGGATTGAATAATGCGCTTCTTGGGTGAAGTAGATTTTCGGCATCATGCCGGTACGGTTTTTGAGAATCGTGCGGCCCATATACAACCCGTGCATATTGCTGTCGGTGCCACTGTTGCTTAAGAATCCCCAGATATTTTCGCGTGGGAATCCGTACACAGCACCGAATCGGTCGATCAGTTCTTGTTCAAACGGATGGCTGTTAAACGGGATATGGCTTTCGCCGTAGGAGTTGCCGACATTATTAAACGCAAATTGATTCAATCCGGCATGCGCGAGCTCTTTGCGCCAATCGAAGAATGCTTCCGGCAATGTCGTCATATTGATCGGATACCCGAGCAATTTGTCTCTTTGCCGCGCGAGATCCTGCATTGCTTTTAGCGCGGCAGGCGCTTTGGGCTGCGTATGATAGGCTAACGAATGAGCCGTTAGTGCTTGGGGTGAGCATACAGCTACCAGGGCCGTTGCGCCAGACATGCTCAGAAATTGGCGCCGGTTCATTAACATGATAATGGATTCCTGAACAATACATTCCTTAGATTCTTTACTGTGCGCAAGGTTTCTTCTTTATTTTGCAAGATGCGAGCCTCAGTACGCTGAGTTGTCTTGAATAGAGAAGGGAAGACCGCTATCTTAGCGGTTTCCCTTCTGTTGATAATAGTGGTGACTATGAATAAGGCATTTACCAAGGAAAACGAAGACGACGACGAACCGGACGATACGCCCAAATTACCGCAAGGTATAAAGAACTATATTACGCCGGCAGGCCATCAGCGACTGAAGGATGAGTTCGATCAGTTGTGGAAAGTGGAGCGCCCGGAATTGGTTAAAACGATTACCTGGGCGGCTTCCAACGGCGATCGTTCGGAGAATGGCGATTATATCTACGGCAAAAAGCGCCTGCGCGAAATCGACCGCCGCCTGCGATTTTTATCCAAAAGGTTGGATAACGCCGAAGTGGTCGACCCCGCGCAACGCGAAGAATGCGATCAAGTGTTTTTCGGGGCCACCGTGACCGTTTGCAATAGCCGAGGCGAGGAACACATCTACAGCATCGTTGGTATGGACGAAGCTGATCCTGGCCGTGGCCGCATCAGTTGGATTTCCCCATTGGCTAAGGCGCTGATCAAAGCATATGAGGGCGATATTGTAAAATTGCATACACCAGGCGGAATGGAGGAACTGGAAGTGGTGGAGATTCGCTATGAGGCGCTATGAGGTTCAATGCGTGCCGCCATCAAAAATAGGGCGATTGGAAGTTTGCAATTCAGCTGCTGTTCCAGATTCTAAAGAGTTAGGGAAGTGCTGATTAATTTGCTTTCTCAGATTCCGTTGCAATTAGAATCAATGACTTGCACGCTAAAGATTCTCAAAAACCGAATAATCAGCGCTTCCTTAGATTTCGATTTGATCAACAAATAAATAGCATTGCGCTGGCATTGGTGAGTTTTCTCACAGAGTTACATTTGCCATAACTTTATACTAAACCCATAGTTATCGTTAGTAGATGGGGAGTATGATGAGTAAGCACATTGTTTTTATGGTAGTTATGCTACTAATTTCGCTTGATGTTCATGCATCGTATTTCAATACAAACCGACCTCAAAAAATAATTGGATCGTTTTTGACCGAGTTGGAACATATCGATGAAATCAAAGTATTTAGTAACGCATTTGCGATTGCACCCAGAACAGCCAGTGAGATTACTCAATATCTCGATGCTAATGTGTACGAGATGCTGCCTGTGATTTCTATTAGCAATCTATTAATTGATAAAGAAACCGGCATGTATCGCCACGATGTGGATGCCATCGTCGATGCTATTGAAAAATCCAGTCTATACAACCGTGAAATGCTATTTTTAATGGACGAACCTTTGTGGTGGGTAAGAAAGGCATGTGAAGAAGGGAAACTTAAAGCTTGTCATGATGTTGAGAATAGATATGTGGAAACCTTATCTACGTTTCGATTGGTGGGGAAATTACTACGAGAGCAATTTCCCGGTTCGGGGATGGTGCATATAGAAGCTTGGGCTGAGTTGGTTATGCAAAAAAAGACGTATCCTGATGAACATGTGATTATGTTGGACGATGCGGAGTATTTGGGGTTTGATTGCTACGGTGATTTTGATTACTGTGGGTCGCCGGAACATGGTTATAGTTCACAAATTGATTATGGAACATGGGTATGGGATGCCATGCATGCCCTTGAATCAGTCAACCCCATTGGGCGTAAATTATTTCTAGTACCGGGATCGTTCTTGGCTGACGAGTACTTTGGCAGTATTAAAGCGATAATGGATCAAATGTATATCTATGCGTACATATTGAGCCAACACGATAAAATTGGCGGGCTCGGCATTTTCTTATGGGGCGACATGATTGAAAGTGATAAACCTTTTACTGGCGCGAGGAATATTTATCCAATTGCTGATTTTATAGCGTTTATCGCTAGGTATTTTGGGATTGAGAATAAAAGTGAGCTTTGCACGGTCAATTTCAGATGCAATTAATAATACACCTTTTTATATCGTTTACGTTCTTGCCATTTTAGACTCTTATTAAGCTTATCGAAGGTCGGGGCGCCTAAAGTCGCACCACCGATGGGCGCCGCCAATCATATGGGTACAATGGCATGAACGAGATGCTTTGTGGAATTATTTTTGGGGAAAAGTTGGTGACGGATCCCTGTCGGCGGGTATTCTCTCAGGAGGAATCACTTGAGGAGGTATAGTAACTGGAGGAATCTGCTCAGGATAAATTATTTCTGGAGGTTTCTCTTGGGGAGGAATATGGTCTGGTGGTATCGGAGTAGGAGACGATGTCTCAGCAAGTAGTAATTCTATTTCAGAAAAATTGATATTAGTCATAGTAATTTATCCAAGAAATTAATAAATATCATTATCCATTCCTAAAACCTTAGGGTCGATGCGTATCTGTATCTATATAATCATTACAAATAGATTGAAAAATAAGCAGCTGACATGAGGGGCAGTATGATGAAAAATGGTGGTGTTTTGTTCTTTAAAGCTTAATGGATGAGTTCAATATTATGCACTCAACACCCAGAACTCATTTAGCTCTGGGTATTATTACCATATTACTTAGTTTGTGCGGGATCCCGAGGTTTTTCTCCAGCAGTATGTTCCCCAGCTGCATCATCCCGAGGACCTTCGGGATTGGCATCACCGGAAGAATTGTATGTTTTCTTATTATCCTTATTTTTATCGGATGAATGAGAATGAGCTGGTTTTAGTAAATTTTCTTTATCATTAGCTTTATTTTGTGTTTGAGAATAATCTGCAATTGCAGATGCGCTAACAAATAGAAATAGACTTAAAAAAGAAGTGAGTAATAATTTCATCGTGTGATTCCTTATTTTTTATGTAGATAAAGAACATTATTCGCGAACTTCCACTGTGCAGTCTGTACGTAAACGAACATAATTAGTGCCTTGCAACCACTTAGCACTCGCATGAACTGCAGGAATTAGCAAATTCTTGGCTGATAAGAGCAATACGCCGATCCGGCGCTAAGAACTGGCAACGCAAATATGATGGCGAGATAAGTTCAACTAAGAAAGGCAATATTATTACTTTGGATTAAAAGCGCACATAGGCGTAGGTGCCGATTCTGGCGTAGCGCATAGCTGGAAATTACACGGCCCCAATGGCCGATGGCTATATGATTGATAACATGCTACATGGCGAAGAGGCAATTGTGTTGGGTGATCGGGCGTATACTCTTAATGACTGCAATTTGGAAGCACAACGACAATCGGAAGAGCCAGTCTGGGAGGTATGCCACTCAAACGCAAGAGCGGTGAGGAATTGCCAGCAGAACTTGCCGTGCTCAATCGCATCTAGCTCCGATGTGCGCGCGAAGGTGGAACATCCGCTTCGCTTCGTATGGTCAACCGACGATTTGAGTATACCGAAGTCTGTTTATCACACTATTATTGCCAATATCATTAAGATGCTTTCTTTGGTTCTAGACTATTAATTATTCAGGATTGAGAGATATGGAAAATTTAATAAAGCACGTTATTACTTGGTCGGAAGAAAGAAATATCGTGCAGGGGTCCAGCTTAGAAAAAGAGACATTAAAGTTAATCTCCTACTTGGGGAATTTAACTAATTTTATTGATAATGTGGATATTTGCCGAAATGGTATTGGACACTGCATGATAGGGATGATAATAATCTGCAGAATGCGAAATATTACTTTAGATGAAAGTGTGAAGTTCACCAAGCCAATAACAGATGAGCGAATCGCTGATCCCAAGCTTGCATTAATAATGATTTTTAAATATACAGGTAAATTTGCAGAAAATATTTCAACGAGTAAAGATATTAAAGCCGATATTGGCTACTTGCTTATTTATTTGACTACCTTCGCGACTGCTCTTCAATTGTCGATTAAAGAATGTGTCGAGGATGCTTTCAACGAGATCAAAGGCTCTCAATGGGTTATTTTTGATGGAGCCGTGATAGATAAGAGTGACGAAAAATATTCAACTGCTCTGGCTATTATAAAATCACGCAATCAATCCCGTGATTGATATTCCAAATTAAGCCTTCTGAATATTCGGTTATCTCGATTGGGTAAGACTGGTTAGCGTTTGATTCATCTATGCTGCAAGCGACAAAGAAACTCAGTAACACAGTTATGTAGTAGTGTCTATGCTTAACCAATCGAATATTTCCAATTATGGATCAGTAAAGTGTTTGGAAGGTTTATCCGGTTTATCTTCCATATCTTTTAGATCTTCAGTGCAGTCAGCAAAAATGGATGCGCTTAAAATAAAGAAAATACCAACTACAAGACCCACGATTAATGTGGAGAGAATTGAGATCATGAATATACTCCAAAGAATGAATGGAAATTAAAATGATCCTCCTAATACCTAGAACAGTCAGTTTGCTATCGCACACATTGTTAAGCAATTCAAACCACGCTTGTTGCGGACTTATTTTGAAATTTCTGCTCGATTGTACGACTAAGAGGGATGATTTGCTCTGTAGTCACTCATTTAACTTTTGTGGAATGGGAATTTCAGGATCAGTTTTGGGAGGTGGAATATCTGGGGGATCAAGCTGTGGCGGAATCTCTTGGGGAGGTAGGGGTTCCGGCGGTACTCCCTCAGGAGCTGGATCGTGAGGGGGTATATGCTCTGGTTGAATTGGAGGAGGGAGTGTACTTATTGAGATGGTTGGTTTTGTATTAGAAGGATACATATTAGGTTTCCTATTATTAAAAGCTTAATCTTGAAATTTTTTGGACTATTAAGTCTGTACGCTGTATAACCGAAACAACTAAACAATAAAAAACCCGCTAAAGCGGGCTTATAGACTAATTAATACAAGGAATATTAGTGAACACATTTCAAGAACTAGGAATTATCGACTAAGCTACCATCATGTATAGCGTTGGAATATGCCTCACAGCGTGACCTTTGTATTGCTTACCCAAATACGCAACTGCCCAAGTTTGTATATCCATTTGCGCTGGAGAATGCAATCGGCACATTCACTTAAGCCAAGGATAGTGCAAAATAATGCACTATCCAAAATTCAAAACTAATCGTTAATTGGCGTCAGTAAACCTTGCAAGTCTGAAAAGCAAGCATTCCTACTCAGCAAAAGCCTGAATGTGGGAAACCGAGGCGCGCAATTTCTAAAATAATTTGTACAGCCAATTTTTTTGTTTGCAGTGCCACCCGCGGTGATACTTCACATAAGTATAGCTGCTTACAGAGCGCTTAAAGACGACAATCGCATCAAGTGATATTTTTCAATATCAACGACACCAAAACAGAAGCAACAAGAAACTGTTAAAGTGATTCAAGTTTCTCAGCCTTTGGTTATGCGGAAACAAAACACTTTTGTCGATGATTTCAGATTCTATTGACCGGTCACCGTTAATCGTTTGCATAGCAAACAAAAGTAACTGTGTTTGTTAGGTATAAGGTGCGATGTCTGTCCGTTGCTCAAGAAACAGGCCAGGCGGCTGTTAAGTTTGATTGATTAAGTATTAAGCAACTTTAGACAAGAAATATCATATGCCAACGTTCGTTGTCGTACAGACCATTCATGTTTCTACCTATATTCTCATACCACAGTGATAAGAGCATATTTAGTTTTTGCTTATTGCTTAAACACAATTAAGGAGATAATCATGAATAAAGATCAAGTAAAAGGTCGTGTTGAAGAAGTCAAAGGTAAGGTTAAGGAAGTTGCTGGAGAGATGGTTAATGATAATGAAATGAAATTGAAAGGCAATATTCAGAAAAATGCGGGTAAAGTTCAAGCAAATTTGGGTGATGCCAAAGAAAATGCCAAAGAAGCTTGGAAAGACACTAAAGAAGGCATAAAGAAAGCGACCGACTAATTATTCATGATTTTATAAAAAATCACAATTTTTAGTCTTAATGAAGTTTTTAAAATTAAATTTAAGGAATATCACATGAACATAAGAAAAATTGCTTTATTTGTTAGCATTTTGATGATGGCACTTTTATCGTTTGGAGCAACTGCAGGAAGCAATCACTTGGAACAGGCAATTCAGCATGCTGAAACCGCGATGACATCGGTTGATGGAAAAACGGTAGCTCAGCATGCATCGGAAGCCAGGGTGCATGCAAAATCTGCAAAAAATGATAAATCAGATTCCAAGCATTTGGATGAAGGGATTAAATGTCTAGATGATGCGGTTAAAGAAGGTACAGATGGAAATACTGATGCTGCAAAGAAGGCTGCTAAAGATGCAGTAGAGCATTTTAAGCAAGCTACCAAGTAAATCCGTATTAGTTTCATTTTATAAAGGTCAGTGGAATAACTTTCACTGACCTTTTTTTCAGTCTGTACATGAAGAACTAAAGCATTCATCCCAAAAGTAGTTGGTCAATTACGAAGTAAAGAGCAGTATCAATAGCTTGCGAAGAGTGAGCCAGGTAAGTTAATCAATAAAGTGATGGGCATGAGTTTCTCGGAATTTAATGTCAGGTGCCGCACCCGCAAAGGGAATTTTCTAAACCAGATACCTGGAGGAAAGGGCAGAATTCGAATCTGCACGTGATGCGCTTTTTAGGATTCTGTTGGGAGGAGGATGTGAGGGACTCATTCGGTATGTCCTTGTCAGGAGCGAGTTGACAGTATCGCAAGCGTGGACGGATTGCTGCGCAAGTCAACCGGCAAATTCAACTGGCGCCCCATTACCGCTAAGTGAGGATGCCCTGTCGATGCGAACATAACGCAAAGTACGCTGGGTTAAAAAGAGCGGCCAATTGTCATGAGAAAAAATCTGAAGTGAAGGTGCTTCAGATATAGTCATGTATTTTGCAAAGGTATCAACCTATGAGAATCATTTCCCTAAATAAACACATTGTGGGTAATGAACCAATTTTAGATTTAATTTTCTATACCTGTAATTGTTGATTCTGTTGCTTCAGTGCGAGTTAAAGCCGCAGCAAAGAATCCATCGGTCTGATGTAGTTGTGAAGATAACTGTAGAAACTTACCAGTATTCAATGTTATTTTTTGTTGCGCGAGCAATTCTGCGCAATTTAACAAGGTAAACTGCGGATGCGCAGCTAAGAAATCATTAATAATTGACTGATTTTCTTCAGGTAGGAAACTACAGGTTGCATATACTAATCGCCCCCCGGGTTTAAGCAAGCTGGCGGCTGCTGAAAGTATAGCGGCTTGTTTCACTGTCAGTTCTTCGATGCTTTGAGCGGATTGGCGCCACTTTAAATCTGGATTGCGCCGCAATGTCCCAAGGCCGCTACAAGGTGCATCGACTAATACGCGATCTATTTTCCCCATTAATCGTCTGACTTTGATGTCATTCTCGTGAGTAATGCGTTGGGCATGTAAATTGGATAAACCAGAGCGCTTGAAGCGGGGTTTCATGTTATTCAATCTTTTCTCAGAGACGTCAAAAGCATAAAGACGTCCTCTGGAATTCATTAATGCACCCAGAAGCAGGGATTTTCCACCAGCACCCGCACAGAAGTCGACAACCATTTCACCTCGTTTGGGTGCCAGTAAGTATCCGAGTAATTGACTTCCTTCATCCTGAACTTCTATTTTTCCAGATAAGAAGAGTGCATGACGATTAATCGCAGGTTTGCCAGCAAGACGAATGCCACACGGAGAATAAGGCGTCTCTTGTGCCTCAATCCCTTCTTGGTTAAGTATCTCAAGTACTTGATTACGTTTTGCGAGGAATGTGTTGACCCGTAGATCTAGAGGCGCAGATTTTTGTAGAGACAATCCTAGACTAAGAATGTCTGCATCAGACATGAAATGCTTTAGCCTTTCTACTAGCCATTCGGGAAATTCTGCTTGAATATTTAACGGTAGAGAATCTAATTTAATTGCCTTAATTTCGGCTAGCCATTTTGTTTCACTTTCGCTGATGAATGAGGCTAATTCACGCAAGTTCATGCCTTGAAATTTAACCAGATAAGCTAATGCCAGTGAGCGAGGTGTGATGATTTCTGTTAGGCTTTCAAGAAAAAAGCGGTGGCGCAATATACCAAAGACTGTTTCTGCGATGAATGCGCGATCTTGTGCGCCGAGCATGGGGTTTTCCCGGAAGAAATGTCGCAGAATTGCATCGGCAGGATATTCCAAAGGAAGGACGGTACGAATAGCGACAACAGCTGAATCCAGCTGAAAGGGAGTTAGTGGCATTGATTTCCTAATGTGGGTTCATCAACTGATAATGTTGATTAATGATCATCGGCTTTGTAACTAATGTTAATTCCGGTCACTATCTTTTCGAGCTGGCGGCCATCTTCTTCTACGGAAACAATGCGAACAGGTAGCATGTGATTGTTGGGTGCCAGCCATAATTTCCTTTTAACTTTGGCATTTCTCCCATCTTGCCTGGTTAATGCGACGGTTTCCAGTTCTCCTATCGGAGTGTTTAATTTCTCTCTGGTAATTGTATAACGCGATAACTTTAGACTGTCGCCATCCGTAACATATACATCTACGTGATGTTTAGGCAGAGGAGTGAACATAAAGTGGTAAGACAAACTTAAACGATCCAAAGTGCCTTCCGGCAATTTTTCTTGATGTTGTTTTCCTTTATGTTCCAGGGTTACTATATGATTTTTCCAGTCAAACTCAGCTACACTGGGGTCTTTCTTGCCACGTTTTTCGAAAGCGCGAGAAGGGCGTAGACCACGCTTTGTAATGATTCCTTCGCTATGACGAATGATGCTGCCAGGTTCTATTAATTTATAAATCCCGGTGGCTTGCGCTTCGCTGTTGATGTTATAACTGTGTGAGTCAATGCCATGTTTGATTTCCATCACTTCATTAATTTCTCCTTGACCAATATCCGTTGTGACAGAATAGCTGATATCAATACGCGATGGCATTTCAGTGGCCATCGAGGGGAAATTAAATATCCATAGTAGAAGAAAAATGAATGAGCGTAATTTCATTCGGGTAATCCTGGCGAATAAAGAGCTGTTTCATTGACATTAGAGTCGATTATTTCAACTCGATTCTCACTCAGTCTGATTCTATCTTCCATAAACCACCGTACAGCCTGCGGATAGATACGGTGCTCATGCTGAAGAACCCGAGCTGCCAGGATTTTCTCGGTATCGTTGGGTAATACAGGGATGGCAGCTTGAATAACAATAGGGCCATGATCGAGTTTTGGAGTAACAAAATGTACTGTACAACCATGAATTTTAATGCCTTCTTGCAGGGCTTGTGCATGTGTTCTTAAGCCAGGAAAAGAAGGTAATAATGACGGATGAATATTCATTAGTCGACCATGATAGCGCTGCACAAAGCTGTCACTGAGTATACGCATGAACCCTGCCAATGCAATCAGTTTTGGTTGACAAGTGTCAATTTTCTCAGCCAATGCAGTATCAAATGCTTGGCGGTCTGGATAAATGCGATGATCAATGATGCTGATGTCAGCTCCCAATTTTTTGGCAATTTCTAACCCTGTTGCATTTGGATTATTACTAATGACCGTAATTCGATCCACAGGAAATACAGCTTCTAACAACGCTTGCATATTACTGCCGCGACCGGAGATAAGAATAACCAGTGATTTCATGAGGGCGTGGCGGTGCAGGTTGACATTTACACTAAAACAGTTGCTGCCTGATCAGCTAAACGTTGTTTGATTTCACCGATTTGCCAGACATTCTCACCTGAAGCACGTAAACTGTTCATGGCCCTTTCTACTTGATCGGGAGCCACTACAATCACCATACCTATGCCACAATTAAATACACGTGCCATTTCATGATCAGCAACGTTACCCTGTTGTTGTAACCAATGGAATAGCGGAGGCATCTCCCAGGAGTTTTTTTGCAAAATAGCCATGACTTGATTCGGTAGGATACGCGGTATATTTTCGATTAATCCGCCACCCGTAATGTGCGCTAGACCTTTAACAGGTAATTGTTTGAACAATTCAAGTAGCGGTTTTACGTAGATTCGTGTGGGCGACATGATGGTATCGCTGAGTTTCTTACCATTAAAGTCGATGGATAAATCAATCTGAGAATTTTCAATAATCTTACGAATTAGTGAATAACCATTGGAGTGCGCGCCACTGGATGCGAGGCCCAGTACAATATCACCATCCTGTATCGTTGCGCCAGTGATTATCTGGTCTTTTTCGACGACACCCACCGCAAATCCGGCAAGATCATATTCGTCGTGAGGGTACATACCGGGCATCTCAGCCGTTTCGCCACCAATTAACGAACAACCAGCCAGCTCGCACCCTTTGGCGATACCACCGATGACGGATGTGGCTGTTTCTACATTGAGTTTACCGCAAGCGAAGTAATCCAAGAAAAATAAAGGCTCTGCACCTTGCACTAGAATATCGTTAACACTCATTGCGACCAGATCAATACCAATAGTGTTATGTTGATTTAGTTGGAAAGCCAGTTTAAGTTTTGTACCTACCCCATCCGTGCCGGAAACCAGAACGGGGTTTCGATATTTTTTAGAAATTTCAAATAATGCGCCAAAACCACCAATTCCGGTGAGCACCTCAGGACGTAATGTACGCTTGGCAAATGGTTTGATATTTTCAACCAAGCGATCGCCTGCCGCCATATCGACGCCGGCATCACGATAGGATAACGGTGCTGTATCACAATGATCGGGATTTGATGAAGTCAAGTCGAACTCTCAAAGATTTATAAATAAGTACTGCTTACCAGTCTCAATTTTACCGCAAATAGATGATCAGCAGACTGTAGATATGTAAAATCGATGCGAGTAATGTTCTGTGATTCTTAAATGGTGTATATCGTAAGTGACTAGACCTCAAACACATTATTTGTCCTGGCAGTAAGATAAAATACGACAAATAAGATTTTAGTATGACAACGATATAGAAAAATCCAACAATTAGAATGTTATTCATGGAGTAACATGAAGTACGTTCAGCAATGAGCTATATGATAACTTGTCAGTATTTGGATACATGGGAAGCAACTGAGTAATATTTTTAGTTGATGCATTCTCCGATTGGATTGGCTCATTGGTATAACTTGATCCAAAAGAAAGCTTCCACACCACTAGAGCAGCTGTGGCAGGTACAGTTGTCAATCAATTGATTTGTTGGGGGTCGTAGAAGCAAATATTTATTGCTTTCTACTTGAGTTATAAGAATAAAAGCATTGCTCTTGTTCTTATAACTGCCATTTGTGTTTTAAACTAAACAGAAATTTTCTTGCGACACGCTACTAATAATCCTAAACCGGCCAATAACATAGCATAGGTTGTGGGTTCTGGAATTGGTGGTGGTGGCGCATCAAAGTAAATCTGATCTTCTAACACGAACCAGCCATAACCGCCATCTGGCATATCAGCAAAATTAATTGTACCTAATGTGTTGCCAGCACCAGATATATCTGAAAATGTTGTCATTCCAAGCAGATTATTATTGGCATCGAAATACTGACCATTGTAGGTATTACCAAAAGGACTCATTCCATCACCATCAAAGTTAAATAACCCCTCACCAGAGGTTCCAGTTCCATTTAGATGAAGCGAATCTATAGCATGACCGGAATTGTTCTGCACAGCGGCCAGAGTATCTTCAATTCCATCAGTTGATAAAATTGAGGGGTCAACTTCAACAGTAACACTTCCATCTGCATTGAAGGTGTAGAGGATAGCAGCACTTGTTGAAGCTCCAACAGGTGGCGCCTGAGTAAATGGAACGGCTGATGCAAAGCCAGAAAAGAAGAGAAGACTGGTAAACAACATGATTGTTAATTTCATTATAAATCCTCTATTGTACGAATATTAAAGATGCTGCGGCCACTCTATAATTAGGATAGCGTTTGGATTGTACAGCAAGTTTGTAGCATAATGTCTGCAGTATGAAAGGGATACATGAGAAGATTGAAGGACCATTTTGATGCGGCTTTTCCGGTTTCCTTTGCACGTGCTGATGGCAGTTGGATGTCCCAGTGCTTATTCACAATAATAAGCATCTCCGATAAATATTATTTCCTCATCAGCTCCAGGTATTTCATATTTACCTGAGTTATTGGCGCGAATAATATGAACAGTGTTGCCGCCCAGTTTACGAGTTTCATTGGTTAAATTGTGTCTGGCGGTTATTAGTCGGTCGATGTAGGGAACATCCTCTTCATTCATCTGATTATCTTTTGAAGAGCCTTTTACTCTACCCAATAACCGGCATCCCGTAGGATCTTGCTCACCTACTTGTATCTTGACTGACTTTACTTCGGATTGTGCTGAAATTTCAGGACTAATCATTACAATCAATACAAGGATTGTTCTGCTAACTAATAGTCGTAATTCTTTTGAAATACTCATTTGCGATCTCTCAAAATATCCATCGATATGCTTCTTAAGCAAGGTAGGATAGATAAGCGATATGTCATTAGTCAATAATTTGGGGTGACTTAAGTTCATTAATAAATCAGCACCCAAAAGCTACCCGGCATGCGAGACTCGATAGAACCGATGAAATAAGGCCAGTACCTATTCCTTTTTAGACTATTTGCTAAATTATGTTTAAGGTATATTGAGTTGGTATAAATTCAAGGAGGTGTGACAATTGGATATCATCATTTACGTTTTCCTGGCACTGATAGCCATTGTTTTAATCTATGGCGTTATGCTCTATAACCATTTGGTAGATCTTAAACACACGGTGTCACAGGCTTGGTCGAATATTGATATTCTGCTGAAGCAACGTCACGATGAACTTCCTAAATTGGTTGAAACCTGCAAACAATATATGGGTTATGAGCAGGAAACACTCAAGCAGGTGATTGCAGCGCGATCACAGGTGGCATCAGCACGAGAAAGTGGAAATATCGGTGCGTTAGGTTCAGCAGAAAGTATGCTACGAGTTGGATTGGGTAATTTATTCGCAGTTGCGGAAGACTATCCGGAACTGAAAGCGAGCGAGAAATTTCAGCACTTGCAAGCACGTATTTCTGCGCTGGAAAATAGCATTGCGGATCGCCGTGAGTACTACAATGAATCTGTGAAAATCAATAATGTGCGTATTGAGCAATTTCCTGATGTCATCATCGCCCATTGGTTTAAATTCAAAGCACGTGATTTACTCGAATTCAGTGAAGTGGAAAAACAGGATGTTAATCTTAGTAAACTGTTTAGTTAGCACAGAGCTCCGAGATGAATATTCCAGGATTAGAGGTTACTCCCGAAAATTATGAGTTTGTGTTGAGTGTATCTGTATTGGCTGCGCTGCTCAGTTTTTATTATTTTGTGCGCAACTGGAAACGGTTGCGCATCGTCGAAGATACCCCTACTGCTCGATTACGTTCCGCGCATCAGGGTTATGTCGAACTGGAAGGGAAAGGACAAACGATTGAAGATCGACCCATTTACGCGCCACTATCTAATCATGCGTGTCTCTGGTACCGCAGTTTAATTGAACAACAGGAAACTTTTACGCAAAATGGCCGCGTGCAAACACGCTGGAATATCGTTTATAGCAATATCAGCGATCATCGATTCAAACTCACGGATGGTGTAAACAGTTGCTATGTTGATCCAGGCGATGCAGAGGTGAATGGTATCGAGAAACTGGTGTGGTATGGCAATACCGAGTGGCCAACCAAAACTCAATTATTGGAAAGTCAGTCGGTTTTAAATAAACTGACAAATAGCTATCGTTATAGTGAATGGTTGATATTACCCGGTCAATCGCTTTATGTGTTGGGACAATTCAGAAGCTGGTCGGCTACAACGCAATACTCAGTGCGAGATGTGATGATTAATCTAATTAATGATTGGAAGAAAGATCAACAGCAGTTACGCAAGCGTTTTGATAGTAATCAGGATGGCAATATTGATCAGCAGGAATGGGAATCTGCGCGTCAACTGGCGCAATCACAAGCGCAACAAATCCACGATCAACTGGTGCTGAAGCCAGATGAACATATCATCTCAAAGCCGGATAATTCAGAACGTCCCTTTATCATCTCGATTTATTCACAAACCTTATTAACTCAGAAATACCGTCGAACTGTTCACACTGCATTTGCAGGATGCATATTGTTGATTGGCTATATCGCTTGGTTAGTGCACTCGCATGGATGATTCGGTGACGCCAGGCCGCTGAAAAACTGCCTGCATTGCTGCTGCAAGGTTAAGGCCAGAATGCTCATTTATTAGGTACAAATTGTGCTTTTCTATTTATTTCTTCCTTGCACGATTGCCTCTGGTACATTTCTCAACAGCTTGTTAATGCCAAAATAATTTTGTTTTTGATAGTTGTTGCCAGTGAGTAGTCGATAGCGTTGCATAGTGGGCAGTTTCAGACTCCAAGGCACCATGGATTCGCCCGAGAGCGAAGCTGATTGCAGCAGATCTTTTGGGTAATGCTTGAAGTAATTGCATGCCAATACGTCCATCATTGGCACGCCCTAATTCCTCCTGTAGCGCTGCCAATACCGTAATAAAGTGGTCGCTGCGTTTGCCGTAAAGTAGCGCAAAAGCATCGGCAGCATAGCGCATTTTCTTAGCGGCTATGCGTGCTTGGTGAAGCTCGATTGGATTAAGTTTGACAAAGCCGCGGCAGTGCTTGTGCAGTGTGTGCCAGCGTTTCTCCAGAATTATTTTCGCCCATGTTTTGGCATTCATTTTGTGTGTATTAGCGGGTGTAACCAGCAGGCCGCGGCCAATGTCGAGTACAAGCTGAGTGAATGCGGGCTTCTGCAGCAGTGTTTGGGCCTGTCGGCGGGAATGTGTAGCGACATCACGCATCAAGGCAGGCGTTGTATCTTCTATAGATGGTCCCGATGAATCTTGTAGCATTGCTAGAATTTTAGGTAAAGTTTCATGCAGGAATACATCCCAATCGCGCGCCGGATTGAGCGTGTGCATTAGCGCGTGCAATGACTGTTCCCAGGCAGGAGATGCCAGATCAAAGGATTCTGCTAATAGCAAGCCGGTACGTAAGCGGCGCAATGCAATGCGGAGTTGGTGCAGGTACTCCAGATTGTGTGCGTTTTCCAGAAAACCCGGTATGTTGATTACTAATTGAACCAACCCAGCTTGCATGATGGCATTCCAGGCTTCGCCGGCTGTTTGACCCTTATGAATTGCCGGATGCATCGTTCTAACAGGAGTAGGATTGATGGCGCCACTTAGCATATAGCCTCGCTCTGCTTTGCTGCGTGGTTCGATATGAAGCGGTATCTGGGCCAGCAATTGCGTGGCCGCATCGAACAGAAATGCAGGGATGCCGGATTTGAGCTCAATTTCCACTTCGCAAATATCCCGGGAGGCCTCGCCCGCATTGATTTTTCCGATATCGAGCGCAACTTCTGCTTGAGCCGATTGGTTGCCGATTTGCCAAGTGGTGCGAACAAACTCGGTGGTGAATACGGGGGCGATATATTTGAGCTTGATACCTGACAATAAATCCAATGCCGTTTGTGGCAACACAGAAAAATCCGGCTGTTTGCCGTCAGCGATGGCCATTTCCCACTCTGGACGGCTTGATAACGCGCCAACAGATTGTGATTCGGCTTTTAGCGTTTGGATCCAATGATTATCCACTAGGCGCACGCGCAATGCGATGCTGCGCCGCATCAGATCAAATTTCGGGGTGTCGAAATAAATACTAAGCAATGAACGCTGTTCCGGCGTGACCCTACGTAACAAGGGATGACGCCGGATCCGCGCAGTATGGCGGGGATGCAAAGCCAGCTTCAGCTCAATTTCCATGGAGGATTCTTTTATTGTAGAGGTTAGATTATTCTATTTTCAACGTATCAAAGTTAATCCCAGCCGGAGCCGGAGGTGTTTTCAGCTTCATGTTTTCCAGTGCATTGACAACATAATGAGCGATAATGAGATTGCGGTACCACTTCCGATTAGCGGGAACAATATGCCAGGGTGACTGATCAGTGCTGGTGGCAGCCATCATGGTTTCGAATGCATCCATGTAGTTTTCCCAAAGTTTACGTTCCTCAAGGTCTCCCTCATTGAATTTCCAGCGTTTCTCCGGGTTGCGAATGCGTTCCTCCAGGCGTTCTTTCTGTTCGTCTTTCGAAATATGCAGAAAAAATTTTAGAATGACCGTTCCACTCTCCGATAGCAGCTCCTCAAATTCCTTGATCTGATTAAACCGCTGCTTGACGACTTTATCAGAAATTAATCCGTGTACGCGGGTAATCAGTACATCTTCATAGTGTGAGCGATTAAAGATACCGATCTGACCTTTTGCGGGTGCTTTTTGATGTACTCGCCACAAAAAATCATGCCCGAGTTCTTCCGCCGACGGAGTTTTAAAAGTTACTACTTTGCAACCTTGCGGATTCACACTGGACATTACGTTTTTGATCGTCCCGTCTTTACCACTGGTGTCCATTCCCTGCAGTACGATCAGCAATGCACGATTACCATTGGCATAGAGGCGTTCCTGAAGTTCACTTAGCTTGCTGATTAATTGCGTCGTAACGATCTGTGCTTTTTCCTTGTCTTGATCGGTCTTCTTGTATTTGCCGGTGTCGTCGGGGTCAAATCGCGAAAGTATCAACTTGCTTCCAGTTTTGATCTGATAATTTTTCATCTTGTTTTTTCTGCCTTGTCAGTCTATGTGTAGAAAACATAATCAATCTTATCAGAGATATGTTATCAGTCATTTGTGTCGATCAGAAAATAGAGTGCATGTAATGAGTGTCGAATAATGTACTGTCAGCATTTGCTGACTAAGAAAGTTTTAGGGTGCAGATGCGGGGGAGAGAGTAAGTGGTGTCTCATCTTCCGAGAAAATACCTATTCGTGCGATACCGTCGTTGCCGATCGTGCCTCGGTACATGCCTTTAGTATTAAAGCGCATGGCATAATGGCCTTTTGCATCCAGTACGATTAAACCGCCATCGCCATTGATGGCAGCGATTTCTGCCAGTACATTATCGGCCGCCTCGGCAAGTGGGGTGCGTTGCAATCGTACCTGTGCCGCTGTATTGAATGCAGCTGCGGTGCGGATGAACATTTCTCCGGTTCCGGTCGCGGATACAGCAACAGAGCGATTGTCTGCGTAGGTTCCAGCGCCGATGATGGGGGAATCTCCTACGCGTCCGAAACGCTTATTGGTAAGTCCTCCGGTCGATGTGCCGGCGGCGAGATTGCCATGTCGATCCAGTGCTACGGCACCCACCGTTCCGCGTTTTTTATCGTTGTCGGGCAGCGGTGGGGGGGCGAGATCATCGTCGTGATCGCGTACAACGCGTTCTCTGGCAATGGCTCTTTGTAGCTGATCCCAGCGGGATTGGGTGTAAAAATAAGCAGGATCGACAATCTCCAATCCTTGTTCGGCAGCGAAAGTGTCAGCGCCCTGGCCCATCAGCAGCACATGTCCACTTTTCTCCATCACCGCATGAGCGGCACGAATTGGGTTACGGATTACTGTCACCGCAGCAACTGCACCCGCCATGCGAGTGAATCCATCCATAATCGACGCATCCAGTTCGTTGCGACCGGTATGTGTGAATACTGCACCCTTGCCGGCATTGAATAAAGGCGAATCTTCCATTACGACGATGGCCGCAATGACGGCATCGATACTGCTTCCGCCCGTTGCAAGCACCGCATGGCCAGCGGTCAAAGATTGTGCAAGCACTTGTGTGTAAGCTTGCTCAAGTTCTTTTGTTAGCTTGCTACGCTCAATAGTGCCAGCACCACCGTGAATCACTAAACGGATCGGTGAAGTATCCGCAGCAGCCATATTCGTTTGTATAATCATAAGCAGAAGAACCAAAGAGTAACAGAAAATACGCATCGTAATTCCTTCGGAAGGATTTGTGAATATACACTACTTGTCTTTTGTGGTTATCTGACGGAACCTAGGAAAAGTGATTGTCTTTCCGATCAAAAAATCTACTGGAAGTTGGATTGACTGTCAAACACGCTGATAAGGGATTAACCGGGTTACCTGGTATCCATTCGGAATGAAAGTGTTTTATCTGATCGATCCGCTTTTTCTTAACTGGCGATTATAAATTTGAAGTCAGAGGAGATCTCATTACGGGAAAGGAGTTCCTGCTCCCAAGTAAATGCACGGTTTAAAATCTCATTGTAGTGAGGATTGTCCGATGTGAAATTATTAATAATTTCTTGAGTGAATACTAAATTTAACAATGTGCCGCCAATATCGAAGATTTTTACTGTCTCAAAATGCGCATGAATGAAATCGAGTATCTCCTCGGAGCGTACGGCTTCCGATGGATCCATGGCAATCATTTCATCAACGGTGGGTCGGCCTACAGTGTCAAATAGCTTACCATTTGGCTTTGTTCTTAATTCAGGCGGAATTTGCGCAAGCATTCTATTGGCATACTCTAATTGCTTATCAGACCATTGAAAACGTGTAGGGCCAAAGAAATCAATCGTCACCAGATGGCCTCCAGGTTTAAGGCAGTGTTTGATACCTTTGAACAATGCTTCGAGATTCTCCACGTGATGGAGAGCAGCTTTGGCAAAAACCACATCATAAACCCGATGCCCGAATGTTCCGGCATTGACATCTCCGGCTCTGAAAATCAACTTGTCAGCGAGATCCCGATGCTGCAGGTTTGCCGATCGGATACGTTCATCTGCGATATCAATACCGGTGACGTGATTGAAAACACCTTGTTCTATCAGTAAACGCTCGAAAGTACCATCCCCAGAGCAAAGACTGAGTGCTTGGGAATTTGCAAATGCCGGATACTGTTCCAATAGATAATGGAAAACGGATTTTTCTGCGGAACCGAAAAGGGATTGGTAGATCAATTTTAAAATGGTTGGGTGATCCCCCCAATCCACCCACTCAAGATTTTGCGATACCTTTTGTTGTTGCCATTGATTCCAGTAAGCAGAAGCTTGATGAGTGTTAACTGCTAACGATTCCTGTGCATGCGTATTTATTTTCAGGAAATTGGATACTTTTCTAAAGAATGCTTTTTTCATTTATTGCTATCCTGCATGATCGATGGGAGTGAATCGTAAATACACAAAATGTGAGTATCGGCTTCACGGTTTCTTTGCTTTTGCTTCATGATTATGCTTGTGCTTGTGCAAATTCTTCATCGTATGGTCAAGAGATGGGCAGCCATTGTTTCTACACGCGGTTTTTGTGCGAACTTTATATGCTACTAATTCTTTTGCATCAGGGCCATTGATTAAGTCGCTACGGGAAAAATCAATATGAATTTATGACATTAATTCGGTTCCTTATCCGCCATTTCGAGTACTTTGGCTGCGGTCAGTTGCCCATGCATATCACCATCCCAAGTCGCATTGAACGGCAGCGTGTTTTGAACACGAGCGGCGCGGTCGAGATATGCTTGCAGCGTCATATTGGATTGTGTGATCGGTATAGCGACGGCGCGTGAGTTACGAATTACTTCGTCGAGCAGGGCTTGATTGATTTTGGCTTGGGGGCGTGCGCCGAGTTTTGCCTTGGGTGTTGAACGCACTGTACGCAGTGATTTTTTGATTAATTTGTCGTGATTGCGCTTGTCGTCTTCCAGGACGGGATAGGCTTGTAAATACAACATGCGGTTGCGCCAGCCAAGCAAGCGGGGTTGATTCACTATGCGTACCGGTGTGCCGACGGGTATGTCTTTGTAGATGCACGCAATATCCTCGGGGTACATCCGCAGACAGCCATGGCTGCCACGCAGGCCAATGCTCGGCGGTTTGTCGGTACCGTGTATCGCATAGCTCGGCCAATCGAGTTTCAATACATGCGTGCCCATCGGATTATCCGGGCCCGGCGGTACAATGGCGGGCAACGGATCGCCATTTTTTGCGTGTTCTTTGCGAATGGAAGGCGTCGGAATCCAGGATGGATTTTCCTTTTTGGAAGCGACCCGGGTTATGCCTTCCGGCGTTTTCCATTCCACGCGACCGATACCGAGTGGGTGAGTGATGACTTTTTGCGCTTGACCGGCTTTGGTTTTTGGAAAATAAAACAACCGCATCGCGGCGAGATTGATCACAATGCCTTGGCGCGGTGCGTCCGGTAGCACGAACTGGGTGGGGATCACGATTGGGGTGCCTGTTTTCGGCAGCCAGGGATCAACATTGGGGTTGGCGCTGACAATCTCTTCGTAACCCAGGTTGAAGCGCCGGGCAATATCGGACAACGTGTCGTCTTTGTTGGCGGTAATCACCTGAAGCGTGCCGACCACATCCTCGCGGCCAGCATCGAAACTGAACTCATGACTGGCCACTGGAATAGGCAGCGATTTAATCGCCGGAGTAGCTTGAACCGATGGTTGAGTCAGGAACGATTGACAGCCGCCGAGAAGCAGAAGACCGGCACAAAAGCCGCATACGAGGCCATCGCGGAGTAACGGTAAATATTTTTTATGCATAAGAATCAACAGGATCATGAAGCTTTGATGTGATCGATGACGGTCAATTTACTAGATTTTTCGCGATGGCACAACCATTAACCACAACAAATCAGGATATTCTCACTATCATTTTAAAAAGTACTAGCTGAGGGATTGGAAGTGTGTTAATCGCAATCCAGGACAGTAAATCCGAGTGTAAATCTCTGCGGGTTAAATTCCCCGTCTCTTGGGGGGAAAGCTGGTTGAAAATCACCAAACTGAAGAGTGAAACTAATACCCCGCTGAATGCGGCGAGGTGCTTTATTTTAAGCTTGTATCAAAATCTAAAAGGAGCAAAATAATTGATGGCTTAGATAAAAATAAGCATTTTGCTTTTTTATTTATAGACAATCCCAATATAAAAGAGTAGAAGGCAAAGTATTCCAATGGATCCTTGAACAAGCTAGTAAAGCAATAGAAATTGAGGTTTCACGAAGTTCGCTGCACAACATTAATTATTATCTGTTGCAATTAGTACTTGAATCCGCCTATGGTTAATTTCAAGGGCCATAAAAAAGCGCAGCTATATTTTCCATGCTAAGGGGGGGAGTGTCATGAAAATTAAAGTTATTTCTGTTATTTGCGCAGTGCTCACACTGTTGATTAGTGAGGTAACAGTGGCAGATACGTCAGTTGCCAAGTTCATCGCTGTATCAAGACAAGGAGGAACCTCCACAAATGAGCTCTACCGATATACCGTAACAGGACCGAATGGTTCAGCCAACCTGGAAAGAACGATCACAAGTCCCAATATTACCAATGCATATGGGCTAGCGTTAAGTGAAGCTGGCGAAATGTATGTTTCCAATTCATATGCGACTCCGTCTATTGCACGCTTGCTTGATTCTGCAGGATCTGTAACGGACAATGGAAAGATTTCTATTGCTGGTATGACTCCGGATGGCATGGTAATCCGGAACGGATTACTTTATGCAGCGGATGAGACTAAAGGTGTGCAGATTATTTCACTTGATGCAAGCGGCGGCGGAACTCTGATTGGTACAATTAGCGATCATCTCACCACCCATTGGCAACGGGGTGTGACGATTAACCCAGCAGGTACTGAGTTACTGGTGACTGAATGTTGTGGTATAGATTCCGTGGTTCGATACACGCTCAGTAGTCCCGGTGTTGCCACATTTAAGGATGTCATCATTGGCAACGGATTAAATAATCCACATGATTTAGTTTTTAGCCCATGGGGAGAATTGTTTGTCGCCAATGCAGGAAATGACAGCATTTCACGGTTCAATTTTGACTCAAATGGTGATGTGGTTCCGAATGGACAGTTAACTGGGAATGGCTTATCTGGCACGCTTGGATTGGACTTTAGTCCATGGGGAGAGTTGTTTGCGGCGAGCCATTTTAGTCCGACAATCTCACGATGGACATTTGGAGATGATGCACTGCACACAGCTACTTCAAATGGATCTTTTACTACTCCCAACACAATGGCTGATTTGATGTTCATTCCGTCTATACCAGAACCAGAAACTTATGCCATGTTCTTGGCAGGTTTAGGTTTGTTGGGTTTTATGGCAGGCCGTAGAAAAGAATTAATCATGTATTCTAACTTTGATTGAATCCAAAATGGGGGCTTCGGCTCCCGTTTTATTTATTGAATTGTGGAAGTTCCTTAGTACGGCTAAACGCAGCGTCATCCGTCATGAGGTCTTCATGCACCGCCTGGTGCATTGAGCTACATTGAATGGCACCCTATACCGCTTAAATTTCCTGTAAAGTAACTGCCCTGCTGAGTTTGGTTATTATTAATCACTGATGACATCCGCTGAATCCACCACCATCTTTACGCGTTCCTGGTCATTGTACGATCTGATCACGGAACACAATTACATGTTTCATCAGGAAATCTATGCGGGGGTAGGGCGGCTGCTGAGCTTGCGCGAGGATACCGGGCGTTACCGTTTGCTGGATTTGGGTTGCGGCAATGCGCGCTATCTGGCGCCTTGTCTGCGGCAATCGCCCCCGGCGGTGTATGAAGGCGTGGATTTGTCCGAAGCGGCATTGCTGGAGGCACGCGGCTTTTTGGCGGACTTATCCGGCTCGGCAGTTACGTTAACGCAGGGCGATTTGCTCGAAGCTGTTGAAGCCACCGGCAAAACTTGGGATGTGATTTTCACGGGATTTGCGGTGCATCATTTAACGGCTGCGGATAAGGTGCGATTTTTCCAGGCCGTTGGGCGTTGCCTGGCGGAAAAAGGCTGGTTGATTCTGGTGGATGTGGTGCGCGAGGAAAACCAGAGCCGCGAGGATTATTTGGACGGTTATCTGAAATGCATGCGCGACAGCTGGATCAAGGTACCGCCGGATCAATTGGAAGAAGCCTGCACGCATGTGCACGATCACGATTATCCGGAGTATTTTTCAACATTACAGGCCATGGCGGCGGCTGCCGGTTTGCGAACCAGCCGTATCGTCAATCAGTACGGGCGGCACACCACGATGCTGTTTGCGCGTTCTGCCTTGCCGGATATCTAAACGGAACCGGCGATTCTTATGCTGCAAAAACTGACCTTGCTGTTTCCACTGTGGATGATACTGGCCGGCGCTTTGGCTTTGTCCTCGCCGGAGTGGTTGCTGCCGCTGAATCAAGGGCCGGTCGTAGTATTGATTCTGGCTTTTGTCATGCTGTGCATGGGATTGACCCTAACTTTCGATGATTTCCGCCGGATTGCCCGCATGCCGAGAGTGGTGGCGATTGGTTTTGCCGCACAATATACCATCATGCCTTTGCTGGCCTGGGGAATAGCAATCGGTCTGGATTTACCGACACATTTTGCGGTTGGATTGATTTTAGTGGGTTGTTGTCCTGGCGGAACGGCTTCGAACCTGGTGTCTTATATTGCGAAGGCCGATGTGGCGCTGTCAGTGGTGATGACCGTTTGCTCCACATTGGCGGCGGTGATTTTGACGCCGTTACTGACGCAATTATTTGCGGGCACGCTGGTTCCGGTGGATACCTGGATGTTGTTCAAGCAAACCCTGCAAGTCGTGATTTTGCCTGTTGTGCTGGGCGTTTTGCTCAATCGCTGGGTGCCGCAGCTAGTGCAGCGCGTGATGCCTGTCGCGCCGCTGCTGTCGGTGCTGGGTGTGTGCGTGATTTGCGCGGTGGTGTTTGCTGCCAATGCCGAGACCATTCTCCTGTACGGTGGTGAGTTGATTCTTGCAGTTGCGCTGCTGCATGGTGGCGGTTTTCTGATTGGCTATCAGTTTGCACGAATTTTCGGTTGTCATACGCTGAGCGCCCGGACTATTTCGATTGAAGTCGGCATGCAGAATTCCGGTTTGGCGATTGTACTGGCCAAACAGGCTTTCCCGATGCTGCCGCTGGCACCGGTTGTGGGGGCGATTTCCGTGCTGATGCATTCTTTGGTCGGCAGTTCGCTGGCGGCACTGTGGCGGGTTCGGTCATCCCAGCGATAGTTTTTTCTTTCGTTATTGCTGCGCTCGACATATCATTCGACTATCCGGTTTCACAATAGACAGTTTATGGCAAATATCGGTTTTATCGGCTTGGGCATCATGGGTAAACCCATGGCCGGGCATTTAATCAAGGGCGGGCACAGTTTGTTTTTGCATTCGCGCAGTGGTGTGCCTACAGATTTGGTTGCGCTGGGCGGCAGAGCATTTTCTTCCCCCAAGGTGGTGGCGCAGCATGCGGACATCATCATTACTATGCTGCCGGATACGTCGGATGTGGAGAAAGTGCTATTCGGAGAGAATGGTGTTGCCGAGGGCTTAGAACCGCATTCTGATCAAGCTAAAATGATTGTGGATATGAGTTCGATCTCGCCACTGGAAACACGGAAATTTGCGACACGGCTGAATGTGCTAGGGCAAGAGTATGTCGATGCGCCGGTCTCGGGCGGTGATGTAGGGGCGCAAAATGCTACGTTGACTATCATGGTGGGTGCAAGCGCAGTGGTATTTGAAAGAATTAAACCTATTCTCGAATTGATGGGCAAGACGGTTACGCGCGTGGGTGAGAATGGTGCAGGTCAGATTTGCAAGGTCGCCAATCAAATTATTGTGTCATCAACCATAGAAGCCGTGGCTGAGGCGTTGCTGTTTGCATCCAAGGCTGGCACGGATCCGGAGAAAGTGCGGCAGGCTTTGTTGGGTGGTTTTGCGGCTTCGCGTGTGTTGGAAGTGCATGGCGAGCGCATGATTCAGCGGCGCTTTGAGCCTGGTTTTCGTATCGAATTGCATCAAAAAGATTTGAATATTGCCTTGGAGAGCGCTTCCGCTTTGGGGGTGAGCTTGCCCAATACCGCGACCGTGCGCGAACTATTTTCCGCGTGTCTCGCACACGGCGGTGCGAAATGGGATAATTCGGCCATTGTTAAAATGCTGGAAAAATTAGCCAATCACGAAATTCATAAGCATGCGGAATAAATGTATGTCTCCTCAAGAACTCGTCAATAATCTGCGGTCTTTTTTACCCTCTGAAGCGGTATTGTATGAAACCGAAGACTTGAAGCCCTATGAGTGCGATGGTCTGTCGGCTTACCGGCAATTGCCAATGGTGGTTGTTTTGCCGCGTACGGAAGAACAAATCGTCAAAATTCTCAAGCTCTGCTATGACACCCAAACGCCTGTTGTGGCGCGGGGCGCGGGCACAGGATTGTCGGGAGGCGCATTGCCGCATGCGCAAGGTGTTCTGTTGTCGCTCGCCAAGTTGAACCAAATCATCGCGATCGATCCACTCGCACGTATGGCGCGCGTTCAGCCGGGTGTCAGGAATCTGGCGATCAGCGAAGCGGTGGCACCGTATGGTTTGTATTATGCGCCGGACCCTTCATCGCAGATTGCCTGTTCGATCGGCGGTAATGTCGCGGAAAATTCCGGCGGTGTGCATTGCCTAAAATATGGTCTGACAGTGCATAACATTCTCAAATTGCGCGTTCTGACTATCGAGGGCGAGTGTTTGGAAATTGGCGGTGAAAGCTTGGACAGTGCGGGGTATGACTTGCTCGCATTGATGACGGGCAGTGAAGGCATGTTGGGCATTGTCACGGAAGTTACGGTGAAACTGATTCCGGTACCTGAAAAGGCGCAGCTGGTGATGGCGGCATTTGATGATGTGCACAAGGCCGGTAATGCGGTGGCGAATGTGATTGGTGCGGGTATTATTCCTGCCGGTATGGAAATGATGGATAAAATTACCATTCATGCGGTAGAAGAATTTTTGCATGCAGGTTATGACCTGGATGCAGAAGCTATTTTGTTGTGTGAATCGGATGGAAACGCTGAGGAAGTGACCGAGGAAATCGAGCGCATTTATGCCATCATGCAGCAAAGTGGTGCGACTAAAATTAGCACTTCACAAAATGAAACCGAGCGTCTCAGGTTCTGGGCCGGGCGTAAAGCGGCATTTCCGGCAGCGGGTAGGGTGTCACCGGATTATTACTGTATGGACGGCACTATTCCGCGCAAGCATCTGGCAGATGTGTTGGACGGCATTGAAAAACTTTCCCAAGAATATGGATTGCGCTGCATGAATGTGTTCCATGCCGGAGATGGCAACCTACATCCGTTGATTCTGTACGATGCCAACCAACCAGGTGAACTGGAAAGAACGGAAGAATTTGGTGGCAAGATTCTGGAAATGTGTATACATGCCGGCGGCACGATCACCGGAGAACATGGTGTGGGGATGGAAAAAATCAATCAAATGTGTTCGCAATTCAAAACCAATGAATTGGAAATGTTTCATGCCGTGAAAGCGGCGTTCGATCCTGCAGGATTGCTCAATCCCGGTAAAGCTGTGCCCACACTACATCGCTGTGCAGAATTGGGTGCGATGCATGTGCATTGCGGTGAAGAAAAATTTGTTGAATTGCCGCGTTTTTAAAGCCCATGCAAGCTGTTATTGAACAATATAAAGCAACCATTCTTGCCGCCATTGAACAGAAAATCCCGCTGCAGATACGCGGTGGCGGCACTAAAGACTTTTATGGCAACTCGGTAATAACGCAAAAAAACACATTACTGGATGCGACGGCTTATCGCGGCATTATCGATTATGAACCGACTGAGTTGATCATCACAGCACGTGCAGGCACGCGCGTGGCTGATTTGGAAGCTGCGTTGAACCAAAAAGGACAAATGTTGGCATTTGAACCGCCTCATTTTGGCGCGGCGGCAACGCTGGGTGGCTGCATTGCTGCCGGTTTATCTGGGCCGCGTCGTGCTGTCGCCGGTTCGGTGCGTGATTTTGTGCTGGGCGTGCGACTGCTCAATGGCAAAGGGAATGATCTAAGTTTCGGCGGGCAGGTGATGAAGAACGTTGCGGGTTATGATGTTTCGAGACTGATGGTGGGTACTATGGGTACGCTGGGGATGCTGCTAGAAGTTTCGCTCAAAGTTTTGCCTAAGCCTAAGACCGAAATTACTCTGCATATGGAAATGGGTGAAGCTGCAGTCATCGAAAAAATGAATCAATGGGCTGGTAAGCCGCTGCCGATTTCTGCGACTTGTTATAGGAATGGTGAGCTGTTTCTCAGGTTATCCGGTTCTGAGTCGGCGATACGAACAACCCGATTAAAATTGGGTGGTGAAGAATTAATTGAGGGTGAAGTTTTCTGGAAATCGGTGCGCGAACAAACGCATGAATTTTTTCAATCTACTCGCTTTCTGTGGCGTTTATCGATTAGTCCGACAATACCTCCTCTGCCTCTTTCTGGAGACCAGCTAATAGAATGGAATGGCGGTTTACGCTGGTTACTGGACGATGAAAAATTGAATGCGGTAACCATTCGCAAAACAGCGAAAGATGCGGGAGGGCATGCCACCTTGTTTCGCAACAATGAGTCGGGTATTTCCGTGTTTCATCCGCTTGATCCCGGAATGATGAAAATTCATTGTGCGTTGAAAAAAAAATTTGATCCGTCGGGAATCTTGAACCCCGGCAGACTTTATCCTGAGATGTAAATGCAAACCAAGCTCGCTGATTTTATAAAAAATTCTCCGCAAGGACAGGAAGCGGATGCCATTCTACGCAGTTGTGTGCATTGTGGTTTTTGTTTAGCCACTTGTCCGACATATCAAATTCTGGGCGATGAGCTGGACAGTCCGCGCGGTCGTATTTATCTGATGAAGCAGATGCTGGAAGGGCAGCCGGTTACGCAAAAAACACAACTGCATTTGGATCGTTGTTTGACTTGCCGTGCCTGTGAAACAACTTGTCCATCAGGAGTGCGATATGGAGAATTGGTGGATATCAGCCGCGATCTGCTTGAAAAGCAGGTAAAACGTGACATCAAATCTGATGCTGTGCGTTATATGCTACGCAAGATCTTACCAAACTCATTGATATTCAAAGTTTTACTTAAGTCTGGGCAGGCAGTGCGTCCATTTCTGCCAGAAAGCTTAAAAAAAACAATCCCGGTCAAGCCTAAACCCGCTAAAAAATGGCCTGTCGCAAATCATGCACGCAAAATGCTGGTCCTTGATGGTTGTGTGCAGCCGGTATTAGTGCCCAACATCAATGCAGCGGCTGCACGTGTACTGGATAATCTCGGTATAGCTTTGATTAGGGCAGAGAAGGCGGGATGTTGCGGTGCTGTTACTTTTCACCTGAATGCCCAGCAGGAAAGTTTGGATTATATGCGCAGTAATATTGATGCGTGGTGGTCATGGGTAGAACGGGAGGAGGTTGAAGCGATTGTGGTAACAGCCAGCGGGTGTGGTGTAACTGTGAAAGAATATGGCCACTTATTACAGCATGATCCGGTATATGCCGGGAAAGCGGCCAAAATATCAGCACTTGCAAAAGACATCAGCGAAATACTCTATGTTGAGCTCGAAAATATTGCGCGATTGATGGATAAGCGAAATACCAATACCGGTAAGACAAAGCTGTCTTTTCACTCTCCTTGTACTTTGCAACATGGCATGAAAATTCGTGGTGTAGCTGAGAAAATATTGGTTGCTGCCGGTTTTGACTTGACCATAGTTCCCAATGCTCACCTTTGCTGCGGTTCGGCCGGAACGTATTCAATTCTGCAACCTGAACTTTCGCAGCAATTACTAAAAAACAAAGTGATCGCCCTGGAGTCTGGTAAACCTGATCAAATTGCTACTGGCAATATTGGTTGTCTGATGCATCTACAAGGTGGCACTGCGAAATCTGTTAAGCACTGGATTGAATTGGTTGATGAACGATTAGCCTGTGGTGAATAGATATAATTTATTTATATAGTGCAATTCCGCAAATTTTGTTTATGATCAAAATCAAATTACGGCTATTGTTTGTGCTGAGAAATTGAGAGTCTCTGTTTGCTGGCTGTATACGGTAACTCGATTTGTCATTCCTTGATAAGCAAGGAGATTGCCGGAGATCTATAAGTTAGACGATTAAAAATTTTTATTTCGATTAAAATTCTGAATTTTTTGTTATACAATCCCGTGCTAAGTTGTTCGGGCGGAATTTCTGAGCATACATAATTATGAAAAAATTAGCTTACAGATAACAAATTGGAGAGAACATGAAGGTAGTTCCTAGAAGTGGTTGGGTAGCAAGATTAAGCGGCGCCATATTGGCATCTTTTTTAGCACTGCCGGTATATGCACAGTTAATGCTGGCGCATGAAGGTCATCATGACGCAGGAGGGTGTACGATAACCAATGCTGAATTTCCAATCGCATTCAGTGCTTATGAGGTTCCTGAAAACGATCTGCCGCCAATGCACTCATATTGTTCAAATATACCAACGCCTGGTAGAGTGCAACTAACTATAGAATTGTCTGACTGGGATTCTCGTGAAATACCCTTGGCTGTGCGTTTGGTAAAAGCCGGACATGCCGGTCACGGCGGAGGACATAGTGATGACCATAAAAGCGCGGCAGTAAGTAAAAGTAAAGAAGAGTCAAGCAATGAAGAAGACCACAGCGGCCATGATATGGGTGATCACCAGGATCATGTAATGGAGCATGAAGGGCCCGGGCACACAGATCCCAGTGCTGGCGAGCATGGTATTAATTACATTCCATATATGAAACATGCTTCTGGAATTATAGTGGTTTCTGCAGTACTTGAAAAAGGGAACTATGAGATTTTGCTAGAAAAAAAGGATGATGCGGGTAATGTGGTTGTTGCTGGCCGTGTTCCTTTTGTTGTCGGTGGTAGTGGCGGCCATGGTAGTCATGGCGGTGGTTTTGGACTGATGGAATTTGTCGTATTACTGCTGGTATCTGTGGGCGGCGGATTTTATTTCTTACACCGCCGGAAATCGAAACAGTTGGCAGATAAATCTTAATATATTCTTTGCTGAAGAGAAGCTGATCGAATTATCTTGACAGTAAAGATCCGGCTAAGTAGTCTAGATTGTGTTTGGCCGATGGATGTAGGGTATTGGTCAATGATGTTGAGTTGAGAGAGTAGAAGGTT
>JAMXAE010000226.1 GCA_024281695.1 Nitrosomonas sp.
CCAGATTTCCTGAAGGTCCAATAATGTTAATCGAGTGCGTTTGTGTAGGTTCATCTACAGTATGCTCCTGAATACTGTAAACAACGCTAGGAATTCTTACAAAGTCTAAACTCATTTAGAAAGATTCTCTAGTGCGAATTATAATCAAAATGTTCCTAATAGTTAGAACATGAACTTTAAGTGATTGGTGTAATATTTTTAATGATAATATCATTTGGTTACTATATTTCATACAGATTGAGAAAGGGGGTTTTTATATGATAATCTTTACTTATTAATAATATTTTAAGTAAAAGCTGTAAATTCAAACTGAAAACTACAAGGTGCCTTATGAGAAAAATATCAAAGTATTTAGTAGGATTGATGGTAGGTTCGCTCGGATTTTTTCAAGTGGTTGTATATGCTGGTGATATAGCTAATGGTTGGAGCGAGAAGGCCTCAATCACTCAGCTTCGACATGATTCAGGAAAGGTAGATTTACTGCTTACAAGCTCCTTAGCAGGGTGCGGTAATCCCTCTGACGCGGCGTCTTGGTGGCGCATGCCTGTGCAAGACTCAATTGACAATAAAGACCGACGTGCTTTGATGTATTTGGCTTATGCAGTTGGAAAAAAAGTAAAACTGCGCTGCGAGAATAGTCTTGTGTCTGATGTAATAGTATCTGACTAATACTCTTTTGAAGTTATTTGATAGGGTAGGATTGTAAGTTTTTTCTAAAAGATGGATAGCTTGAAATTTTTTATATCCTTTATGTTTTTAATTGATGCCAGAAATTAGATCATAAATATTCGAGGGAATATGTCATTTTATCAACGTCTTATGGTGCCTCATATATTTGGAGTGATTCTAGTCACTACGCTTTTTTGCTCGGCTGTAGACGCTAAAACACCTAGTGATATAGAAATTGTTGAAAGTAAAGAGGTATCAAGTAGCGTTATATCTGCACTTCAGCAGCATGATAATCGAGAAGTCATTATTGTGTTTGATGAGTCACAGCTTCTAACTTTGGGAATAGTAAATACTTATGGAAAGAGAAGCGATAAAATTCAAATTATGTCTGAGCTCAATGCCAGTAACTTGCCGCATGAGGAAAAGTTAATACGCAAAAAAGCGCTGCGTCAGGTTGGGAAAAAAATAATCCTGCAAAAATTAAATTCAGATGATTATGAAAAGATCCTTGATTACGACCATCTGCCCCTCGTGTTCGCACGTTTGAAATCGCATAATGCATTATCAACGCTGTTAGCGCAGATTGGTGTGGAAGGAGTATATGAAAATGTGGAAAACATTCAGCCAATACTGAGTTCATCTCTACCTGCCATAGGACAACCGATTATTCCGCCTAAAGGTTGGGAGGGTGCAGGAACTACCGTTGCAGTTCTTGACACAGGCATTCAAGTAAGCAATGCGGCTTTTGGTAATTGCATCGGAAGAATTGGCGCTTCAGGATGTAAGATTGCTATTGCTAGCGGCGTCAATGGCATAATTGATGATTATAATTCTCATGGAACAAACGTTAGCGCCATTGTGCTGGGAGTTGCTCCGGGTGCGCGTATTGCTAGCTATAATGTTTTCGGCACAAGCTCAAACGCCAATACAAGCGATATTCTTAATGGGATTAATTGGGCGATTGCTAATAAATCTTTATATAAAATTGTAGCAGTTAATATGAGTCTAGGTGTACCGAATATGGGATATTTATCTATTTGTTCTGGTTTAGGATTTGATGCAGCATTTTCTAGTTTACGATCATATGGCATTAATCCTGTAGTTGCAGCTGGTAATGACGGATTTAATTCAGGTATTAGTTGGCCTGCATGTACTTCCGGGGCAACGCGTGTTGGTGCGGTAAGTGATGGCGGCGTACGTGCAGGTTTTTCTAACATTGCGAATTTTCTGAGCTTAATGGCACCAGGTATTAATGTAACTGCTGGCGGAATTACAATGAGCGGTACTTCTCAAGCAACACCACATGTTTCGGGAGCAATCGCTTCAATCATTCCAAAATACCCATTTGATAGTGTGGATCAATTGCTAAATCGTTTGAAGACCTCTGGAAGATCAGTATATTGGGGTAGTGGGAGCCCTTCCTACAATGTTCGTAGCATAAATTTGAGTCAGTTTAGAAGTTTATATGGTGATGAGATGCCTGATCTATTTGCTTTTGGATCCCAAATAGATGTTGAAAGGAATGTATGGGTTGAATCTGATTTTATAACTCCTATGGGTTATCAAGTTGCTGCACCTGTAACAATCGATGGTGGAGAATATAGTATTAATGGTACCAGTTACACATTTTCTCCAGGACAATTACTTCCAGGAAATTCAATCAAAGTACGTTTACGATCGTCGAGTCAATATGCGACCACTACATCTTTATCTATAAATATTGGTGGGCAACTTAGTAATTTTGCAGTAAAGACCAAACCAAATTTTGGTGCGGTGAATGTTATATTACAATTATTAAATAACTAAGCCATTATAACTAAAGATATTAGTTGAAGTGAGAAACTGGTTTTTCAATAGAAATTGACAACTAAATTATGGAAGAATCCATCTGCTGTAGATTTTTATGATCTGTTCCCAATCCTTGCGCTCCATTTGCTGTGCAACCCAAAGTGGATTTCCACCTCGCGACGGCAGTGATGATGCAAGGGTGTGGCGGGTCTAGTAAGAAATTCGGGGTCTGGTCGCGAATTAAGAATCATGCTGTCAAACGATGCACAATATCCAGATTATAGGCGGCTTCATTGTTGAAGACTAGAGGCGTTGTTTAGGTAGTATGGGGCTCGATAGACTGTTTAATTAATCTCTACCGGGTTTAATTCCTCGCCCCTTGGGGCGTAAATATTCGCGTGAGCGAATATATACATAAGAGACATAACGTAACAACATTGCTTTATCACCTGATATTTCCAGCGAAATATCGTCGCGCTGTGTTCGATGAGGCAGTAGATAAG
>JAMXAE010000013.1 GCA_024281695.1 Nitrosomonas sp.
CAGCAATCCCAAGACCATCACCGGTATTGATTAAGGCATTGGTACTGGCTTGAAAAATCCGCCCGCCGCCACCGGTAGCAAACAAGGTGGCTCTGGCCTGTAAGACCAAAATCTCGCCTGTTTCCATTTCCATCGCGGTCACACCCAGCACATCGCCCTGCTCATCGCGGATCAGATCGAGCGCCATCCATTCGATAAAAAATTGCGTATTGGCGCTGACATTGCGTTGATACAGCGTATGCAACAGCGCATGACCGGTGCGGTCAGCCGCCGCACAAGAACGTGTGGCCTGCGCCCCGCCAAAATTCTGCGATTGTCCGCCAAACGGACGTTGATAAATTTTGCCATTCTCCAGACGATCGAACGGCATGCCGAAATGTTCCAGTTCATAGACCACTTCATTGGCCTGGCGGCACATGAATTCGATGGCATCCTGATCGCCCAGGTAATCCGAACCTTTTACCGTGTCATACATATGCCAGTGCCAGTTGTCTTCGGTGACATTTCCCAGCGAAGCAGCAATCCCCCCTTGTGCTGAAACGGTATGCGAGCGCGTGGGAAATACCTTGGACAACACCGCCACTTTCAACCCCGCTTCGGACAACTGCAACGCAGCGCGCATTCCGGCACCACCTGCGCCAACGATGACTACATCAAATTTTCGTTTGGTTATTGCCACATCAACTCCACAATATGTCAGCAGTCCACACCAGATAAAACAGCAAGGCGGTAATCACCAGAATTTGCACGGTTAGGCGGATTGCCACGGGGTGCACATAATCCATCAGAATATTACGCATCCCAATCCAGGCATGCCAGAAAACGCAAATGAAAAACACGAAGGTCGCGATGCGCATCACTTGGTGGCTGAATAGGCCCTTCCATGCCGCGTAATCTTGCGGCACAGCAATGTATAAAGCACCGGCCAGTCCAATGAGATAAAGCGTCATCAAAACGGCTGTCACGCGCTGTGCCAGCCAATCCTTCAAACCGTAGTGTGCGCCCGTTACAGCACGCTTGGGTTGCTTTACCATAGCATCGCCCCTATCAGCGCAGTGAGCAAGATACCCGCCGCCACTACCAACATACTTCCCATGCGCGCCTGCGGCAACATGACGCCGATATGCAGATCCAACGCCAGATGACGAATGCCTGCGCACAAATGATGCATAAAAAACCATACTGGGAGCAACAACATCACTTTGATGACTGGGTCGCGCAAACAATCCTGTAAAGTTTCAAAACCTTGTGGAGATTGCAGCAGCATTTGCAGGCTATACAGTACTAATGGGATACCGGGAAAGAACAGCAAAGCACCACTGATGCGATGCAAAATTGAAACCACAGCCGGCAAAGGCTGCTTGATCTTGAAGAGATTCAGATGCTTGGGGCGTTTATTTTGCAATTTCGCTTCCATGCGAGAGATTCTAAAGTAGAAAATTCTATCGTTAAATTCAGCTTAAATACGCAATATCGAAACCAAGTTTAGTCGGTTATGCCGCACGATACAAGCCATAACTCGATGCAGCGATTAATTTGCTGTGCACTTGACTTCCTAACAGGGAAAAGATAAGAAATCCGGCTGCAAGTAGCCGGATTTCTTAAGTTAATGAAGATTAGCTATAAAAAACAAGACCGACTCCTCATGATTTACTGCGGCGACTATCAAGACTGTAACCTCCGGCACCGTGCGCAGCCAGTAGCAAGAATCCACCCGTAATCGCAATATTTTTCATGAACATGATCATTTGGGTTTGATCCGATAAATTGCTGTGAAAAACTACGGCAGCGACCACGGTAAATGCTGCCAGCAGCAATGCAACCCATTTGGTTTGCCACCCCGCAACGATGGCCAAACCGCCACCGACTTCAAGCAATATGACCGCAGGCAATAACACACCCGGCACACCCATCGCTTCCATATATCCTTGCGTTCCTGCATACCCAGTGATCTTGAATAGCCCAGACAGTAAAAAGATTTGCCCCAAAAATATCCGCGCCACTAATTGACTGAATCTTTCCATTTGCTTCTCCTTAAAAATGAATTAAACCCTATTGTGCTCTTTCTTGATCCATGCGCGATCACGCACAAACCGATTGGACTCAAAATCTTTCATCGCTTGATCAATTTGTTCCCTGTTGTTCATCACAAACGGGCCATATTGCACAATCGGCTCACGAATCGGTTGGCCACTGATGGCGATCAAACGCGCTCCCTCTTTACCAGCAACAAAATCGAAGGAATTGTCATCATCGCCCAGTGCTAGCAGGGAATGCAGCGGCACCCGTTGCCCGTTGACCTGCCCATTGCCCTCAAACACATACAAAAAGCTACTGTTTTCGACCGGCAAGCTATACCGAAAGTGCTTATCAGCTTGCACTTGCACATCCCAATAGGTCACGTGCGTGATGTCATCCACGATAGGTGCGTTGACATCGGCAAACTGACCGATGAGTACCTTCAGCCTATAATCGGAGTTTTCTACAACCGGAAAAGCTGCCGCGGAGTATTCCTGATATTCTGGATGATCCAGCTTATTAGCCGCAGGCAGATTAATCCACAGTTGAAATCCGCGCATCAAGTGATTTTCCTGCTTGGGCATTTCAGAATGGATAACACCGCTGGCTGCTTTCATCCATTGCGCAGAACCCGGGCCTAAGTCGCCGGTATTGCCCATGCTGTCTTGATGCATCATATGGCCATCAATCATATACGTAAATGTAACGAATCCCCGATGTGGATGAGATGGAAAACCGGCCATATAATCATCCGGGTTATCACTGCTAATGTGATCTAATAGTAAAAAGGGATCATAATTGCGCAGTGGTGGCGTACCGATGGTACGGTGAACAATGACACCGGCGCCTTCCGGTACGGCTACGGCAGGAATTAATCGTGTCGCACTAACAGGTGTATTCATTATTTTCTCCTTTTAGGTGGTCAATCGAACTAACGTGTTTGTTGAAAGTATTATCATAGTTGTGATAATAAGAATAAACAGCAATCAAGAGAAATAGCTGTTCTGATATCAGCAACAATAAAGGCCGTTTAATGGATCGATTTGAAAATATGAACGCTTTTGTGCGCGTGGTTGAAGCCGGCGGTATTAGCGCAGCCGCGGATCGCATGGGAATTGCCAAATCAGTCGTGAGTCGACGTTTGAAAGAACTCGAGGAGCATCTGGGGGTTGAGTTATTTCATCGCACGACTCGGCAAATGAATCTAACGGATACCGGACGCGCCTTTTATCAGCAATCTGTGCGTATCTTGGAAGACATCCTCGAAGCCGAACATGCCACCTCGCAGTTTCATGGCGCCATAAAAGGCAGTTTAAAGATCGCTGTACCGCTGAGTTTTGGTTTGATACACCTGGGACCTGCTATTAATGAATTTCTACAAACGCATCCAGACATTGCATTTGATCTGGATTTTAATGATCGCCAAGTGGATATTCTCGCAGAAGGCTTCGATTTGGCGATTCGTATCGCTAGTTTGCCGGACTCCAGTCTAATCGCACGCAAACTTGCTCCCATTCAAGCCATTATGTGCGCCAGCCCGGCTTATCTCGAACGCATGGGCGTCCCCCAATCACCAGAAGAATTAATTAAACACCGTTGTTTGGTCTACAACCTGATCAGCAATTTTGAAAACTGGAATGTGTACAACGTTGAAGGTCAATTGATTAAAACCAAAATCGTTTCTTACTTAAAAGCCAGTAATGGTGAATTTCTCCGCGATGCTGCTGTCGATGGCTTGGGTATCGTGTTGATGCCGACTTTTATCGTGTACAAAGAAATTGAAAGCGGTGCATTGATACCCTTATTGCCTGAATACCAATTCTCACAACTCGCCGCCTACGCCATTTACCCGCAAACCCGCCACCTCTCTCAGCGTGTCAGAGCGTTTGTCGATTTTCTCATCAAACGATTTGACGGGTTGCCCTATTGGGATGTGTGTTTGCAGAAAAAGGCACGTTAATAAAAAAGTGTAAACCAGTTTTTTATCAATTCGAGATCTATTTCCATGTTTTGTATGTCAAGAAATGAATCGTCCCGGTTTTCCCGGAGCCATGTTTTCTTGAGTCAAGCTGCATCAGCTGACTCTTCCTGTTGGCGATAATATGCCATTTCAAATTCTGCTGGTGGGACATATCCGATTGCATCCAGCAGTCTTCGATTGTTGAACCAGTCCACCCATTCCAATGTAGCAAATTCTACTTCTTCGATACTGCCGCCAAGTACCGCGATGCCGTATGACTTCAGTCTTGTATAATCCGTTAATTGTTTCAGCCAGTGTATTTCATAAGAATCTCCAACGTAGGCACGAAGTGCCGGAGCGGTGCTGCAACGACTTGTTAAGTATTTTATATTGTATCCCATGTTTTTCTGGTTCTAATATATGAGTCAGGATTGTAAAACCCACCAAGTATGTCACCGAAAAATGGAATATCTTGCTTATTTAGACTCATTGCACTGTATTGTAAGTTACTTAGTAGCTCAAACCAAAAACGAATAATATGGATAACATATAATTGTCTGTATGGTGCTACAGCTTTCTGCATTCCAGTTCTAAAACTGGCCTCTTTAACGGTATTAATCTCACTTCCTGATTCTGATGAGTGTAATACCATTGTAAATCTTTGAGTCATGTTGCTAATTATTTCAGCATTTTTTTCAATTTTATTTTTTCTTGACTCACTCACGATATTTTCATAAATCAAAGAATCTACCTTATGATACCAATCAGAAATTGGATCTGATTGGCGCCTTCCGTTTGTGAGCAAATTGATATTTGAGTAGCGATCTCCTTTGGCAAAGGAGGACAATATTCCCAATATGTTTTGGTGTATTTCCCCATCCAAATGTTGCATAAATACAAAATTGATAGCTCTTTTGGTTTTCACCTCAATAGATTTTTTATACAAGAGATCAATTTGATGACCTATGTCATTTTTAAGGTAATTAAAATCAGGAAAACTTCCATTATTATCAATGTAATAATCTAGCATTAGGCAGAGCTTTCCAATTCGTTCTAGACCTGTAGACAAACTCGTGAAGGATTGAAAATACAAACCTTTTGCAGCGTAATTTGCCTTTCTTATTTGTGTTGCTCCAGCGCCTAGCATGTCTTTAGTGAATTGCGCTTCTTTGACTAAAGCCGTAAATGTTTCATGAAACATTATATTGAGTCCTTGTGCCGCCCATACTTCACGTAGAGGTAACCGGCGCGCGGAGGCGAGGCGCCTTGGCCGTAGCGCGTCCGGTTGACCGACATGTTAGGCGTCTCTGGGCCAGGCGTCCTTGATCTCGACCTTGAACTTCATGGGTGACAGCGAAGCACGAATCACGCTGATTGGGGAGACTGCTTCCGACGCCCATTGACAGACCTTCGCCTCGTTCTCGGCGCTTATCTCTGCGCCGAGAACTACTTGCACCAGCGCACGCGAAGGAATCGTGTAGACGCCATCGCCCTTCCTGTACTGAAGGATTCGCCACTCTCGCTCGTATTTCCAGTGATTCGACTTTGTGAACATCGCGGCGTCGAGCATCTGGTCTTGAGTGTGTATCAACGGGTTCACATGAGGTCTATCGTCGCGGTAGTGCACTGGCTGGGCCTTGGCAAAGAATGGTTCGGAGGGGTCGAAGACAAGACAAACCCCTCGATGCGAGTCGGCATAGTGCGCCCACATCAGGATATCGTCGTGCACTTCCGATAGGCACATGACTCCGACTTTGGATGTCACGTTGTCGTGGTACATCCTGCGGAAGCGATCCATGTTCCCGGGCAAGCGTGGATCAAATGCCGGGTCCGTGACTCTGAGGCGGGCCTCTGCGCGGCCGGCATCTCGACCAAGTTTCGGCATGTAGCGTGCGACAAGCGACTCATAGTACTTCAACAACTGATCTTGAGTTCCGCGTAGCTCGAAGTTCGGACGACAGTCGAACGGATCATTGAATGACAGAGGACTCGCGAAAAAGTGCTTGCTGTGGACGATCGAGTCGCCAACCCAGTCGGCGCCTATGCCGGCCAATGAGCGGTATCTGCAGAACCGGATCGGATCGGACACGATTGAGACGCCTGACGTAATATACGACATAGTATGTCGCATAATCTCGCAGAAATGTCGTCTATTCATTATCAACATCAATTATCCTATTGTTAATCTTGGCTGGAACTTAAAACAAACAGACAATGCTTTCAATTAAATACGACAACCGCAAACGAGTGTTGGATTATAAAAGCCATCCAGTTTGATTGAAAGCATGATCATCTCCGAAAAAATCAATCCCAGGGATTGATTTTAACCGTTAGGTAATATTGTGTCGTTACTGTCATGAAAATAACGACCTTGATTCATCGTTCCGATAAATTTCTCAAATGTCTTAATCCCTGCATGATAAAATTCATGCTGATTTTTGATTGTTTATCTGCTTAACCTGAAATACTGAAATATCCATTCCGGCTTTATTATCCATGATAGAACTTACCATTAACGGACAACCGCAGCAATTTGAGGCGCCGATTAACGTCACCCAACTCATTGATCATTTGTCATTGCACGGCAAGCGATTTGCCATTGAATGCAATGGCGAAATTATTCCGCGCAGCCGATTCTCCGAACAAATCCTGGCGCATGGCGATCAATTGGAAGTCGTAGTGGCTGTGGGCGGCGGTTAATGTTTGCTATTTTGTTATAGCGTCAACCTATTGATATTTAAAACAGGACTTCATGAATAATCTCATCATTGCCGGTAAAACCTATTCCTCCCGTTTACTGGTCGGCACCGGTAAATACGAGGATTTCAACGAAACTCGCGCTGCCATTGAAACCAGCGGCGCAGAAATCATCACCGTTGCGATTCGTCGCACGAATATCGGACAGAATGCCGACGAACCCAGTCTGCTGGATGTTTTGCCGCCTTCGCAATATACCTTACTACCCAACACGGCGGGCTGTTATACCGTTGAAGATGCCGTGCGCACATTGCGCTTGGCACGGGAATTACTGGACGGTCACAGCTTGGTCAAACTGGAAGTACTGGGCGATCCCAAAACACTTTATCCGAACATGGTGGAAACCATCAAAGCCGCGGAGATTCTGATAAAGGAGGGTTTTCAGGTGATGGTGTACACCTCTGACGACCCGATTATTGCCAAGCAACTGGAAGAAATGGGTTGTGTCGCCGTCATGCCGCTGGCTTCGTTGATTGGCTCTGGCATGGGCATTTTGAATCCGTGGAATCTGCAAATTATCATCGACAATGCCAAAATCCCGGTATTGGTCGATGCGGGTGTTGGTACGGCATCCGATGCCACCATTGCTATGGAACTGGGTTGCGATGGCGTGCTGATGAACACGGCGATTGCTGCAGCCAGAAATCCGGTATTGATGGCATCCGCCATGCGTAAAGCGGTGGAAGCCGGGCGCGAGGCTTATCTGGCGGGACGCATGGCGAAAAAATTGTACAGCGCCAGCCCTAGCTCACCGACTGACGGTGTCATCGCCACGAAAAAAGCCACATCAGGCAAATAAGCCTAATTCGCTACCTTCATTGCTGCCATTTTAGATACTGATGAAACAAGCCATACGCAGTTTTGTGCTCCGCCAAGGACGATTATCGGATGCGCAGCGTCGCGCTTGTGACACCTTGCTGCCTAAATATGGAATTACCTTTGCACACCGTCTTTTGGATCTCAATCAGATTTTTGCGCGCACAGCGCCTAAAATTCTGGAAATCGGCTTTGGCATGGGAGAAAGCACCGCTGCTATCGCTCAGAGGCATCCAGAAAATGATTACCTGGCGATAGAAGTACATACGCCGGGAGTCGGTAGCCTGCTCAATCAAATTGAGAAACTTGAGTTAACCAATCTGCGCATCATCCAGCATGATGCCGTCGAAGTCCTGCAACATATGCTTCCCGCCGAATGTTTGAATGGCATTCATATCTTTTTCCCCGATCCCTGGCCAAAAGCCAAGCACCATAAGCGTCGCCTCATCCAACCCACACTGGTGGATCGGTTATGCGAACATCTGATAATAGATGGTTATATCCACGCCGCAACCGACTGGGAAAACTACGCTGAACAAATGCTGCAGGTTTTAAGTCAAGAACCTAAACTCACCAACACTGCCGCTAACTATGCACCACGACCAGATTACCGGCCACTGACCAAATTTGAGCAAAGAGGACTCAAGCTTGGGCATAGCGTGTGGGATTTAATCTTTGTAAAAAATTAAGAAAAGCGTAGTCAGTGCCGTTTGATATTTCCAAATCGTTATAAGTATATTACTTAATACTATTTAAAATTTCACTCAAACCCAGTTATAGTGCGGCACGGCTATAAGTGCGCATCACTTAAGTATACAAAATAAACATATGAAAATCCGTAATCTAGATTTAACAAGCAGCACAGTCAATGATGAACACCACCAACTTGGATTGCCTCCAGTAGAAGATGCCGTATCTCATCTCGACGCGCATCCTTTTTTGAAGGCTGCTGTGTGGTTTGCTGTGATTGTTTTAATTTTACTCATTGTATTTCTGGTTGGTCGCTTCTTTCTTGCTCAAAACTGGGGAGATAGCTGGATTATCATCAACAACACCCTTGAAAGCAGAATTTTCTGGAGCGCTGTTGCCGTTGGTTTTCTGGCTCAAGTCATCGACGGTGCTTTAGGTATGGCTTATGGTGTCACCGCTACAACCTTTTTATTAGCGTCTGGAGCCAGTCCTGCCGCAGCCAGCGCCAGCGTACATATTGCCGAAATCTTCACAACCGGGGTTTCTGGTATAGCACATGCCAAATTTGGCAATGTCGATAAACAGTTATTTACTCGCCTATTAGTGCCAGGCATGTTGGGCGGTATATTAGGTGCGATATTAGTTACTCATGTCGATAGCACATTATTCAAGCCTTTCATATCGGGTTATTTGATCTTGCTAGGAATTTATATCCTAAGCAAAGCCTTCCGTCAGTTAAGCATCCGTAAAGATGCCCCCAAACATGTGGGTAAATTGGCATGTTTTGGCGGTTTCATGGATGCAGCTGGAGGCGGTGGTTGGGGTCCGATTGTAACCACCACCTTGGTCGGCACAGGTAACGATCCACGCACCACGATTGGTTCTGTCAATTTTGCGGAATTTTTCCTGACATTAACCAGCGCAGCCGTTTTTGCATTATTGATGGATACTGATACTTGGCCATTGATTGTCGGCTTAGTATTCGGTGGGTTATTTGCTGCTCCTTTTGCAGCCTATTTATGCAAGAAATTCCATGCCAAAACCTTGTTAATATTAGTAGGCGTGCTGATCACTACAATTAGTTTTTACAATCTGTACAAGGCTCTTATGCCCATGTTATAAAAAAACCATCTCTCTCGAGATCACAAATCTCGGGAGATTCTTCCTGTCTTCCGTTAAACTTACTGGAAACTAACCATTCTAGTTGGCATATTTTCTTTGAATGACAGGAAACTCAATGCATAAAGCCTACAGCTCAATCTTATCCTTTTTTGTTTTAACGATAGCAACATCCAGTTTTGCTCATCAGCATATCCGCCCCGGATTATGGGAGATCACCACAAAATCAGATTTGTTGGCACTAGTCCCACATATTTCCTCCGAACAGATGCAACAACTTAGTAACCTCGCCGGTCAATACGGACTCAAATTGCCAAAAATAGACAATGGCACAGCCATCTCTAAGATTTGCATTACTCAGGAAATGGCACAACAGGAAATCCCCACTTATTTTTATGAGAACCGTTCCGGCTGCACCGTTCAGAATGCAACTCGCATCGGCAATAGTTACAAGATGGATCTTGTGTGTGCCAATAAATATTTTCAAGGGAATGGATCCGCACAAGGCTCCTTCACCAACCCTGAAAGCTTCTCAGGAAACACTGAATTTGATAGCACGGTGAATGGCAGTCCGGTTTTTGCATCGGCTGAAACTTATGGTCGCTGGATTGGCGAACGTTGTGTTGTGTTGCGGTCAATCCACCACAATGAGTAAATGATCCCTCTGCGGCAAACCAATAAAGCAGCTTGATTCAACTCCAGAACTTGCACGTGCAATGCAAAACTTAACAAAGGTTTGTTAGTATATAATTTGTCACGTTTTATTCGCTAAATAGTGTTTTATATTCGAGCGTAGATAAAGCATGAAAAGTATCATAAAACTGTGTAGTGTCATGATGTTGACAAATATCAGCATTGCTTCATGCTATGCAGTTAATTTTACCTATAAAAGTGGACCTAGAATTAAGACGGCTGACGGGAATTTTGAGATAGGTCTCAACGGTCGCACGCACTTAGATGTGCACTCATTGTATCCAGATGAAGCCAACCCAAGTTATCCGCCATTCGGCAGTCAGATTTTAAGTAGTAACGATCGCGATGGATTTAATTGGCGCAGAACTTACGCCACTTTAACAGGAAAAATTTATGGCTTAAATTTCAAATTTGAGAATGATTTTGCTGTCAATGCTATCAGCCCTTTTCCCCATAGCCTTCGTGAAGCATGGTTATCCACTCAAGTAGGTCCGGGTCAACTTGTACTCGGTCAGTTCAAGCCTTATCGAAGCCTAGAAGAACTCACCAGTTCCAATGAAATTACATTGATGGAACGTCCATCGACTTCATCAACCGGAATATACAGCGGACGGCAGTTCTTAACCGGAATCGGTTATCGAGGAATGGTTAGGAGTAATATTGGCTTTGGTATTCATGTCATGAGCCTGTCTCATTTTGGCCTACCTATTGAAGGCATCACTTATGGCGGTCGCGCTGTTTGGCTGCCTATAGATAAAGAAGGCAACATTCTCCACCTCGGATTCTCTGTCAGCAGGGATACTACCTATAAAAATTCACTGCCCGCCAGAATAGTCGATATCTATGGCGGGCGTCAGGGCATTAACCAAACATTGGGAGTCGCAGGCGCAAGTAATGGCGCACCTAATAGCAATAGTCAATCAACTTTTTCTGCGGAAGCAGCCTACTCTAGCGGACCAGTAACGCTACAAGGAGAATATGCAGTATCCCGATTGGATAACACCCACCAATTAAGTGGACACCTAAAAGACTCCACCATTCATGCTTACTATGTACAAGCAAGCTGGTTTGTAACTGGGGAAAATGCAGTTTATAAAAAAGATCGCGGGGCTTTTGGCAAACCCCAACCGATCAGTAAATGGGGCGCACTTGAATTAGCCGGAAGATATGATCTCGCTGAAAATATCAATCAGAACCTTATGGCAAATCCCTGCAAAACCGGTACCTCCAAATGCCAAGTGCAAGTAATCACGCTGGGCGTCAATTGGTATCCTTATCCGAATATCCGCTTTATGCTCAACTACTACCTTGCAGAAGCCATGATTGGCAATGCAGGCCTGGGTACAATGGCACGAAAAGATCATTTATCTACACTGTCTTTTCGCACTCAAATAAGCTTTTAATTTTGATATAAGTTAATAAATTCAACTTGCTCATTTCTAACTAACCCTATCAATTACTTATTTCCCGATTATTTTTTTCCCAGCAAGTATTTTTCAGTAGCCAGCATAGCAATTTGTTTACCCATTTCGGCACCTACTTTGCCGGAATTGCGATAATGCACACCATCATAAATACGTGCGTTGACAACTTCTTGCATAAAATCGTCAAGTTTCGTCCAACTGCGTGCTACCCCTCCGGCTGCTTTGCTGGTCGTCGTTAAAACCGGCGTTGGACCGTCGCCTATTTCTGCCTGCAGCACCGTGCCGACCGCTGCAGAAACAATGCAGTGCGCGCATGGATATTCTGGATGCATCGGCGTATCAATGAAGGGCACCCAAGAAGCATCCCGCTCTGTTGCATCATTGCCATCGATGTCTCCATTGCGAATCGCCGTTACCGGTCGCCAGAAACCAAAATGGTACTTAGCATCAAATACGGCGATCAAAGCATCATCGGAAGCCTGCGTCACCGCCGCAAACAAGCGTGCATTTTGCGTAATTTCTCTTCCAGATGCGTTAGCAACTGAGCGTACGATACCGTGATAAATCGGCGGCATGACTTCCTCCCAGAAGCGGGCAATTTGAGTTTGTTCTGTGCTACGCTGTTGACTATTTCTATGACCGAGCGATTTCACTTCATTATAGTCGCGCTCCCATAGCTCACTTCCCAGTTCTGGCGGCGGTGCAGGACGGAACTGAGCCGGATGTATCATCAACCAAGGTTTACGATACATCCACTGCGGTGCTTCAGGTATCACGGTCGGCACATATACGCCAGCTTTTGTGTAAGGACGATAGGATTCGCCTGCAGTTGCTCCGTCATTCGCGCGTAGCGCTAAGACCGCAGCCACCGCTTTCTCACCCACGGCAATACCTCGGGCTTTCGCCACTCCATCAGTAATTATTGCCAATGCTGCTTGATATTCGTTGTCGATAGCTACTTGCTGAGATGGCGCGAGCTGTGTCAACGCCGCATAATTTGCCGCCGCCACCGCAGCTTCAACTGATGCGCCTGTTGCTGCTTCTAGTTTTACACTGCTGACTGGATAACGTTGGGTAATCGCATTAACGGCTTCATAGACGGATGCATGCACAATCGCCAGTGCCCGCTCGGCAGGTAATGGTCCAATATTTGCATTCACAACGATATTACCCGCTCGCTGATTCCATTCAGTTACTGCGTCGGCTCTTGCGTCTGATAGTGCCGACATTATTAAGAATATCGCGGTGATTGCCCCCACTAATGCTTGCTGACACCTCATCATCATTTTTTTCCTCTCTTAGGAAGTATTTTCACAGACTTTCAATCCATATAGCTAGTTCAGAAGTTGTTTTCGTAAGCCATGAGGCATGTATTAATGTCTCCTACCAATGAATAATTTAATCACTGAGTAATATTTTCGTAAAACAAAACTCGCCATCAATCACTGTAAATCGCAGTCCCGCGAGCCAAAGAAGGTATTGCAGGACTGAGAGGCCTAATTTAAGTATGCATCTGTAGTGAATGGTTAGTTATACGATTTCGGCGTGCAACCACTGTACTGATCAAGCCAAGACCAACGAGCAACAAAGCGTAAGTAGAGGGCTCTGGTACTGGTGTTAATACACCGAATAATCCATGACTTTCCTCATCAGGACCAGCGGTAAAATACAACAGGTGACTACTGCCAGCCAATGTATCGTTGCCTGGAGATATGGCCCATAGTCCATCAATCACGAGCGGGTTTCCATCGGTACCGAGAACCTGTCCGAGGAATGCATGGCTCACGGGATCAAACGCATTGATACGACCATCTCCGAAATTACCCACCAGTAATGCACCCGCTATGACTCCGAATGACGACGGAGCAATTGCCAACCCCCAAGGTGCATCCAAAGTGCCACCCGTGGCTACGCGTGCAAGCAAATTGCCTTGCAAGTCATAGGCGTCGACTAAACCCAACCCCGCTCCCGCAATTTCATCAGGAGAATTGGGATCCTGTTGAGCATAAGTCACATAAAGTGTATTACCAAGGTTTTGCACATTGAAAGGTGCGTAGTTTGCTGGCAGATTAGGATCGGTAAATGTACCCGGCAATGATGGCGATACAACACTGCCTTTGAATACGTCTATCGTACCGGAATGGAAATTGGCCGCATAAAGATAATTATCCTCTCCAATAGCACCTAGCGCCACCCCTTTGTAGAGTGCTGACGAAGCGGTAGCCAGCGTTTCAGCGGGCACATTGCCAGTCGTACCCAATGTGGGACTCCAGCCTGAAACCGTACCGTCCTCGCTTACGAATAGAAAGCGATCACCGCCAAATGCACTGGTGACATTGGAAACCTGCCCAGTAACATTACCAGCACCTGGAATCGTGACGGTCAAAGGTAATTTTGTCGCAACCTGAGTGATTGGATCAACACTATATAAAGGGGAAGTTCCAGCTCCATTGGATGACAACCAGAATGGTCCTGTTGATATATAAGACAAACCCCACGCATTAACCAAACCCGGATCCGTAATTTGGGCAGGATGAACACTTTGATCATCGGTGATCAAATTATTAATGTTGAACGTAACTGCGTGAGAAGGTAGTGCGAAAGTAATCAATAACAGACTTGCGACAAATGCCGCACGATAAAGTTGGATTTGATACATGACTTGACTCCTTTTAGTATTGATCGGTGTATACAGCTAATCAGCACGCAACGATCATTGCCAAATGAAATAGGAAATATAAATATATATTCGATAAACACCTTTTTATTTTTATAAAATGCAATGCAAGATTTACCTTAAACTCGATATTCTGTCAAATTTTCTGCGGAGCAATTAAAAGTCGTCTTTTTTCTTAGAATAGTATGAAAAATATTTTCTAAATATAAGAATCTAAAATTAAAAATATGAGAATTGGTATTCTTATCAAAATAAGGCCCCGGATATTGGGAGTATGTTTACTTCTCAAACACGACAGTGTTAGTATGGATAAAAGGTAGAGCAAGATTGTCTAGGTAATTTCTAAATAAGACAGGGAATGTATCGTATTTGGAGTTTTTGCAAACGCTTTCCTAATTGTCTCATCAGTGCATTTCCTTGCAGTGGCTACCTCTACCGAATATTTTACAAGTCTCTGGGATTTATGCAGACTTTCCGTAAGGAAAATATCCATTTAAGCCACTTGTTTTAACCTGGTAGCGAGAAAAACTGATAGCATCCGTTCGATTTGCAGAGATCAATCCGAAAGAATTTCCACCCATGCTAAGCTACCGACACGCCTTTCACGCAGGTAATCACGCCGATGTGCTGAAACACCTGATCGAGGTACAATTGTTGCGCCATCTGATGCAGAAAGACAAACCTTTCTGGTATATCGACACCCATGCCGGTGCAGGTTGTTATGCATTGAATAGTGGTTATGCTGCCCAGAATGCGGAATTTGAGAGCGGCATCGCACGTTTGTGGGACCGTAATGATCTACCAACTGCACTCGCCGATTATGTCGCACTGGTAAAAGCCATTAATCCAGATAAAAAAATCAATCTATATCCCGGCTCGCCGTTGTTTGCACTGCATTTGTTGCGCGCACAGGACAGGCTGCGATTATTCGAACTGCATCCAACGGACAGCAAGCTCCTGCAACAAAACTTTGCTACTGAAAGTGCAAGAGTACAAGTCCAAAGTATTGACGGATTTACTGCATTAAAAGCACTCTTGCCTCCACCGCCGCGCCGTGCATTGATACTCATCGATCCTCCTTACGAAGACAAACAGGATTATCGTCGCGTCATCACAGTACTGAATGAAAGTTTGAAGCGCTTTGCCAACGGTATCTATGCGATATGGTATCCACAGTTACAACGCCCCGAGGCAAGACAATTACCAGAACAACTTAAGCGGTTGCCGGTGAAGGTTTGGTTACATGTTGCGCTCAGCATTCAAGCACCCGGCATAGGCGGTTTCGGTATGCATGGCAGCGGCCTGTTTATACTCAATCCACCATGGACGCTTTATGCAACACTACACGCACTAATGCCCTATCTCGTTGCGCAACTGGCGCAGGATGAACACGCAAAATTCACACTTGAGAAATACGAATCCGACCTATAATCACTGTTATTTTTAGGTAAAACAGCATTGTTAGAAGTTATTTTAAAGTCGTGATGATGATATTTTTGTAAAATATCCTATATATTCTCATCGGAGTCTAAAATTCTAGAACGGTCTGTCGCCTACTGTCGATTAGTCAATTGTTATCAATATCGTTGTCAAGCCCCCCACAATACCTCTATCGTAAAATCATGATCGAATTCATTGCTACTTTTGCTCGGTGGTCGCAACTGACTGCCAATTTAATCCTGTTTGGCAGCTGTGTTTTTCTCGCCATCATCGGACAACACAAAACCGTATTCGAATCTCCCTGGGTAGCCCGCCTGGAAAAAGGGTTTCCATGGATGGCGGGCATCGTTTTATTAGGCTTAATCGGCATTTTGGCCACGACCACCGGTGATGCAACAGGCATTGTGGCAGATACCTGGAATCCCCGCGCATGGCTTGAGATGGTGCAGGAAACACGCATTGGCCATATTTGGTTAGCCCGAGCATTGCTGGCAGCAGCTCTGTTAGGAGCAATCCTATATATTCGGCACAACTATCGAGTGCGATGGCACTATATCATTGGGACTGTGATCGCATCGCTTCCGCTGATAGTAGGGTCACTGATCAGTCACTCCGGCGCGGAAGAAATATCGTTTACTTCAGTAGCGCCGTATGCATTGCATATTTTGCTGGCAGGCGCATGGTTTGGTGCGCTACCAGCGTTTCTGTATATCGTAATGAACCAGAGTAGCTCAGAGCAAGCATCGCCTCAGTTAACTACAACCTACCTGAAGAAATTCTCAACTATAGCTTTACCCTTAATGTTACTACTAGCTGCAACCGGCTTATTCGTGGCCGATCGCATGATTGAAGAAGACTATTACGCATTGGTTTCCAGTGCCTATGGCTGGCTGTTGAATGCCAAGTTGACGATATTGGCAATCATTCTGGTGATTGCTTATCAAGCGCGCTACCAATGGCTTCCCCTACTTTCCCAAACGACTAATTCCGAGCAGATAAAAACAAACATCGCTCATTTAAACCGATGGGTTCGCATTGAATTCATGCTTGCGCTAGTATTGGTATTCCTTGCAACCATATTGGCCAATACACTTCCCGCCAAGCATGCCGTCATTGATCATTGGCCTTACCCCTTCCGTTTCTCGATTAATGGGACATGGGAAGAACCGAACGTACAAGAACTGTTCTGGGCTGGCATTGCGCTATGTATCCTAGCGTTGTGCATGATTGGCATCGGCATCAAAAACGACTGGGATAGAAAGAAAAAAATCCTGGTTCCGACTATTCTAATAACCACCGCTCTGGCTATTGCCCTACCTCCTCTTGCCATGGAAGCTTATCCTGAAACTTATCAAAAACCAACCGTCCCGTTTGATGTCATTTCGATTTCCAATGGATCTCAGTTATTCGCTGAACATTGCACCAGTTGTCATGGTCCGCAAGGGAAAGGTACTGAAGTAATTCTCGATCCGGAGATAAAAGATCCGACGGATCTGCTAACTGAACCTCACACAGCAAAATATACCGTCGGTAACGTTTATCATTGGCTATCGCATGGCATTCCAGGAACTAATATGCCGGGTTTTTCTGCAAAATTGTCTGAAGAAGAGCGTTGGGATCTGATTAATTATCTCCATGCTTTGTCACGCGGTTTCGATGCGCGTTTATTGGGAAGTATGATTGTTCCGGAAACCCCAGCGATTGCTTCGCCAGTGTTTAATTATTCTGCCAGTGATGGCTCTGGCGGAAATTTAAAAGATTTCCGCCTGCAAAAGAATGTTCTGCTGGTGTTATTTTCCTGGCCGCAATCTCAGCAGCGTTTGCATCAGTTGACGGCAGCATATGATGAAATTCGCGCTCTGAATACAGAAATTCTAGCGGTTCCCAATCGTGAATTGAATGAACAAGAAATACTACACATCGCCAATTTTGTTCCTTTTCCAGTAGTGACAGAAGGTTGGAATGAAATCAAGAACAGCTATTGGTTATATCGTCGCGTAAGAACCGTTCCCGATTTAAGAGGTAAAGGCATGTTTCCGGGGCACATGGAATTTATGACGGATCGCTTCGGATATTTACGTGCCCGATGGGTCGCTCAATTCGAGGGATTCGGTTGGCAAAGTATCGACGCGTTGACACTGCAGTTAACCCAACTCAATGAAGAAGATGAAATCATGCCGCCGCCCGGCGATCATGCGCATTAAAGTACGAACGATTAAGTAGCGGGGATTCTTTTACTACTACGCTAAATTAAAAGCCCAGGATTTGCCATTTAAAAGCTCAGAATGCTTGAAAACTGATATCAAGAGATGTTAGTTTTCAGGTATTGCCATCCAAATAGAGTAATGTGAAATGCCAGATCTTGATATTAATATCTTATGGATAGTGTTGTGCAAGAATAGCAAGAATGCACAGTGCATCGATTCTATAAATAACAAAATTGCCACATACAAAATTCACTCTGTCGATTCGAATCAAATTACATACGCCATCGCAAAAAACAAACCCAATCTCATTTGCTTTGATTACGATTTTCCTGACTTGCCAGGCTTACAATTGCTCCGGGAGATTCGACTGGGTCATCCAAGTATTCCAGCCATTATGTTGACTATTCAACACAATGAAAATTTAGCAGTTTGGGCATTCAGAACCGGTGTCAGAAACTATCTGGTAAAACCGCTTAAGGTAGATTCAATTGTCGAAGAAATTAGTCAGCTTGCCATTCAATTCAAACCCAGACTTACTAAACCACGCATAAATTTCCTCAGGCGTTCTCAGATCCCTAAAGAATTTCATTTTATTTCTACATCGCTTCTATCGAAGCGCACCATTCCAGCCATTAATTATGTGCAAGCACATTATCAGGAAAAGATCATAGAAAAAGAAGTGGCATCGATCTGTGGAATGAGTGTTTTTACTTTCAGCAGAATTTTCCGTAATGAACATAACATCACTTTCCGTGAATTTCTGATTAAACATCGAATCATGCAAGCTAAAGAGTTCCTGCATAATCCTAAAATAACCATCACCGATGTAGCCCAACTGAGTGGATTTACCGATGCGTCCAGCTTTGCGCGTTTATTCCGCCGTTATATTGGCATGGCTCCATCGTGCTATCAAAGAAAGCACATTAACTGAATAAGTTGCGTGGGTAGTTATTTAAAAATCTGCTCGATAAATTAAGATATCGTACGATCACTAACCTCCCTAATAGAACCTCAGTCAGTTCAGCATTTAGCCCATCCAAACATCGAAAATTGAGTGTTTTCATAAATTGATATTTCTGGATATTTATTCATAAAAATGATGAATACCTCAGGTGCTATGCATATTTTCTGCAAAAAAAGCCTAATAAAAAAGCAAAAAAATCGTATTCACTCCATTCATACAAGTATAAAGTGAAGTTGCTCGAGCAATTAATAAATCCGAATCGGAAAGCGTTTTATTCTTTCAAAGAGATGAAGAATCTCATCAATAATACTCTTTAGCTTTTTCTGAGCGTAGTTTAAAAGCGTATTTCTAGATAGATAACAGGAGAACTTATTATGGCTATTGTTAATGGTACAGCTAGCAATGATGATGGCAGCACAGGCACTGGCTTTCCTCTACTTGGGACTGTCGGTAATGATGATCTCAACGCCAATTGGTCTGCTGGCAATGACACAATGTACGGTGGTGCAGGCAATGATATTTATAGGATCAACTCAACTGGCGATCAAATATTTGAAGCCGCTGGTAATGGTACGGACACCGTGATCACTCGCAATGTCTCCACTACATTAAAGACCAACTTCGAGAATCTAACATTAGACAATACTGCAGGCTTTCTCACAGCACTTAACGGAACGGGTAACAGTGCAGCAAACGTTATCACAGGCAATAGTAATGCCAATATTCTTACTGGTTTAGGTGGTAACGACACTATTAGTGCCGGAGGCGGTAACGATACTATTATCGGTGGAAGTGGCAAAGACACCATGACCGATGGCGGTGGAAATGATACGTATGATTTCAATGCAACCAGTGAAAGTGCAGTCGGAGCAAATCGAGATATTTGTACAGACTTTACTCATAATGTCGATACAATCGACTTGTCCACTATTGATGCTGACATTACCGCCGCAGGCAATCAAAGCTTCACTTTCATAGGGAATGTCGCTTTCACCGGAACTGCCGGTGAAGTTAGATATTTTACTTCAGGAAGTGACATTATCATTCAAGTTGAACTGCATAATGATGGTAATGTAGCTGCTGATATGGAAATCCAATTAACGGGAGCTGCAGTAACAGGAATCAACGCTAGCGACTTTATTCTCTAGTTTTGAATTCTCGCTGGATTGAGTATCCCGTTGTTTACAATGGGATACTCTGGTATGAGGTGGCTATAAAATCTAGCGTTTCTGAAATTCTGGCAAGCATTACGGAAATTATGGCCAGGGATTGGCATTTATAGGACACAGCCTCTGTCAATTCAATCAACAATCATTAGCAGAATCATTCGATTAGTTAATTTTATCTAGAACCCCAATAATTCAGATTGAGTCAGAAAATTTAATTCAATAACTTGTATAAACCACTGTCACTAAGGTATAGTTCGCACTCTGCCATTTATGTCCATGCAGGAGAGCGCGCTGTTTGTTTAAGCGCCGCCGAAGGCGTAACCCCCCCGGAATCGCTCAGGCACGGTCAAGCCCAACTTGTTCCTTATGAACCGCTTGTGACAGGCAATCTGGAGAGTGCTGAGAAATTATTTTTAGCCACCGAAGGGGCACACGGATTTTAATTCGTAAATCTCTCAGGTAAAAAGGACAGAGGGGTGAAGTCATTCAGATGATGACTTTTTTTATTTTCGGGAGAAAAATCCGTGCTAAAAATGACACCCCTTAATCAAACCCACCGGGACATGAATGCCAAAATGGTGGATTTTGGTGGCTGGGATATGCCACTGCACTACGGTTCACAGTTAGACGAACACCATAAAGTACGCCAAGATGCAGGCATGTTCGATGTATCGCACATGCTTCCGGTTGATATCAAAGGCGAGAATGTGCGTGATTTTCTCCGCCATTTAGTCGCCAATAATGTTGATAAATTAACGCTCCCTGGCAAAGCTTTGTATTCCTGTATGTTGACCCCTCAGGGCGGTATTATCGATGATCTGATCATCTATTTCCTATCTGAGTCCTGGTTTCGCATCGTAGTGAATGCCGGCACGGCTGATAAAGACGTTGCTTGGATGCTCAAACAACGCGATGCACTTGCTCCTCACTTAGAAATTACCCCTCGGCGTGATCTTGCTATGGTCGCCGTACAGGGACCTAATGCACGTGCTAAAGTCTGGCAAGTTATTCCCGGCTCTCAGGCAGCAACGGAAGCACTCAAGCTGTTTCAATCCACAGTAGTCAATCAATATTTTATTGCGCGCACTGGTTACACCGGCGAAGACGGTTTTGAAATTATTTTACCTGCCGCCGATGCTCCTGCATTCTGGAAGGCATTGCATGCCGTTGGTGTTGCACCCGCTGGATTAGGCGCGCGCGACACATTGCGCCTGGAAGCGGGTATGAATTTATACGGTCAGGATATGGACGAAACACAGAATCCGATCGAATCAGGCTTGAGTTGGACCGTTGATCTAAAAAGTGAACGAGATTTCATCGGCAAACAAGCACTGCTCGATACACCGGCGAAGCGGCAATTGGTAGGACTAATATTAGTCGATCGTGGTGTGCTTCGTAGTCACCAACAAGTGGTCGGACAACAAGGTGGCATCGAATATCACGGTGAAATTACCAGCGGTGGATTTTCACCAACGATGAATCAATCCATTGCGTTAGCACGCATTCCGGTAGAAATAGCCGCCAGTGATGAAGTCGATGTGGTGGTACGCGACAAAAAGCTACGCGCCAAAGTAGTAAAATATCCGTTCGTGCGCAATGGAAAAATACTAGTTTAATTTGAAAACTGTAACAAAATATTACTTTAATCTGGAGTGAAAAATGAGTATTCCGACACAATTGAAATATACTAAATCCCATGAATGGGTAAAACCTGAAGCAGATGGAACAGTAACTGTTGGTGTTACCCACCATGCGCAGGAATTACTGGGAGATATGGTTTTTGTCGAGTTACCCGAAGTTGGAAGTAAGCTTACACAAAAACAAGAATGTGCCGTCGCCGAATCCGTTAAAGCGGCTGCCGATGTTTATGCTCCCATTTCTGGTGAAGTGATTGCCGTTAATTCTCCACTGGTCGATGAACCAGGAAAAATTAACGAGGATTCTTATTCGGCTTGGCTATTTAAATTAAAACCCACTAACCCTGCTGAGTTAAGCGGATTATTGGATGCTACGGCGTATGCGGAATTACTTGAGAATGAAGACCATTAGATCACATCCGTATTGATATGATTTGAATTCATTCGTCTACTTTATACTTTATTACTTTAAGCCTCTAAAAATAAATCATGCCGTTTATTCCACATACCGAAGAAGATATAGCCGAAATGCTGGCCAGCATTGGCGCAAAAACTATTGAAGAGCTTTTTGATGAAATTCCAAAAGAATTAGTCAGTGGCCAATTAACAGGAGTGCCGCCCGGACTCAGCGAAATGGAAATATCTCGGCTGATGATGGAACGTGCCACAACAGATGGGTTTTACCAAAACTTTATCGGAGCGGGTGCTTATGAACATCATATACCTGCTGCCGTCTGGCAAATTACCACACGTGGGGAGTTTTACTCTTCCTACACACCCTACCAGGCGGAAGCCAGTCAAGGAACATTGCAGTTATTATATGAATATCAGACAATGATGGCTTCATTGACTGGCATGGATGTTTCTAACGCCAGTATGTACGATGGCGCCACTGCGCTAGCCGAAGCTGCATTAATGGCCGTTCGCTCACACAAAACTTCACGCCGCATTCTGATTCCCCAAACAGTCCATCCGATCTATCGCAAAGTTGTGCGCGCGATTGTCAGCAATCAGAAAATTGATGTTGTGGAACTACCCTTTGATATTCAATCCGGTCAGGTTCTGCCCGAACTGCTAACTGAATTCGGCAATGACGAATTTGCTGCATTAGTCATTCCACAACCTAATTTCTTTGGCGTGCTGGAACAAGTCGATGCACTCACTGATTGGGCACACAGCAAAAATGCCTTTGCGATTGGTGTCGTTAATCCAACAGCGCTGGCATTACTGACACCACCGGGCGAATGGGGCAGTAAAGGCGCTGATATTGCTGTAGGTGAAGGTCAGCCATTGGGAATTCCGTTGTCCAGTGGTGGTCCCTACTTTGGCTTTATGGCCTGCAAAAATGATCTGGTACGCCAAATGCCAGGACGCATCATCGGTCGCACCACCGATTTGGACAACAAACCTGGTTTTGTACTGACGCTGCAGGCACGTGAGCAACATATTCGCCGTTCCAAGGCCACTTCCAATATCTGTACTAATCAAGGTTTGATGGTAACGGCTGCTACTATTTATATGTCTCTGCTCGGTCCCGAAGGTCTGCGTCGAGTAGCGGCACAATCGCATGCCAATACACTGGAACTGGTTGAGGAATTGGAAAAAATCAAAGGGGTTAGAAAAGCTTTCAGTAGCCCTATCTTCCATGAAGCGGCATTGAGTTTGCCGGCATCAACCAACGAAGTGTTATCCAAACTAAAACAGAAAGGCGTGCTCGCCGGATTGGATTTACAGGAACATTACCCAGAACTGGGGAACACACTGTTGGTTTGCGCCACTGAAACAAAAACTTCGGACGATTTACAGAATTACGTTGAGCTTCTCAAACAAGCTCTCCGTTGATGGGTATTCATTGATACCTATTCGGAACGTATTATTTTTCAATTTCAAACTTTGTAATGAAGGAAAAAATTATGGTTACTCTTAAAGGCAAGCCAATCAAAATTGAGGGCACTTTTCCCAAAGTCGGGCAGAAAGCACCCGCATTCTCATTAGTTAACAGAGACTTGGTTGATGTTACTTTAGCCACTTATGCCGGTAAAAAGAAAGTGCTGAATATCGTTCCTAGTCTGGATACCCCCGTGTGCGCAATTTCTACACGCAAATTCAATCAGCAAGCCAGCAATATGGATAACACCGTTGTATTGATCATCGCGGCTGATTTACCTTTCGCCATGAGTCGTTTCTGCGATACCGAAGGATTGGATAAAGTCATTACACTATCGACCATGCGCGGCGCCAACTTCATGAAAGACTATGGCGTATTCATTGCAGACAGCGCATTTGCTGGCATCACAGCGCGCGCAGTAATCGTTCTGGATGAATCGGACACTATTATCCATGCCGAATTGGTTCCAGAAATTGCCGACGAGCCGAATTATGCAGCAGCTCTAGCTGCCTTAAAATAAATTAACGATAGCACCAATAAATCATGCTGATATTTGAACACTCGCGCCCAGGGCGCCGTAACTATTCTCAGGCACCGATGACGGTTGCCAGCAAGTCTAAGATCCCACAAAACTTGCTACGCAAGTCGCCTGTGCTGCTGCCAGAAGTCTCTGAGATGGACACGGTACGTCATTACACTCGTTTATCACAAAAGAATTTCTCAATTGATACCGAGTTCTATCCGCTGGGTTCTTGCACGATGAAATACAATCCACGTGCATGTAATTCACTCGCTATGCTGCCACAGTTTTTATCCAGACATCCTTTAGCGCCGGAAGATACTGGGCAAGGTTTTCTAGCTTGCATGTTTGAACTGCAGGAAACTTTGAAAGCCGTCACAGGTATGTCAGGTGTCAGTCTGACACCCATGGCTGGTGCGCAAGGTGAACTGATCGGTGTAATGATGATTCGTGCCTACCATGAATCACGTGGCGACTTTGAGCGCACTGAAATCATCGTGCCAGATGCGGCGCACGGTACTAATCCGGCCACTGCAGTCATGTGCGGCTTCAAAGTCGTGGAGATTGCCACCGACAAAGAAGGCAACGTAGATCTAGCCGCATTAAAAGCAGCTGTGGGACCTAAAACTGCTGGATTGATGCTCACGAATCCTTCCACGCTGGGTGTATTTGAAAAAAACGTAGCTGAAATGAGCCGTGTTGTGCATCAAGTCGGCGGATTATTGTATTATGACGGCGCTAATCTGAATGCTGTGCTAGGCAAAGTTAAGCCTGGTGATATGGGATTTGATGTGATTCACATCAATCTGCACAAAACTTTCTCCACTCCACATGGCGGCGGCGGTCCAGGTTCTGCTCCCGTTGGCGTAGCCGAACGCTTGCTTCCTTTTATGCCGGTGCCTATCGTCACTAAGGAAGGCAATACTTATCGTTGGGTCACTGAAAAAGAAAAACCCCAATCAATTGGCCGCTTATCCGCACACATGGGAAATGCGGGTGTTTTGCTGCGTGCATACATCTATGTTCGCCTGTTGGGTATGCATGGCATGCATCGCATTTCGGAATTTGCCACACTGAATGCCAATTATTTGATGGCCGAGCTCAGCAAAGCAGGTTTTGAAATCGCCTACCCTACCCGTCGTGCCAGTCATGAATTTATTGTCACACTGAAAGATATTAAAGACAAAACGGGTGTTACCGCCATGAATCTAGCCAAGCGCTTGCTAGACAAAGGTTACCACGCACCAACAACGTATTTCCCGATGCTGGTTCCAGAATGCTTATTGATTGAGCCGGCTGAAACCGAATCCAAAGAAACACTGGACGCCTTTGTTAATTCCATGAAAGAAATCTTACAAGAAATCGAGCAACAGCCTGATATGGTAAAAGGCGCGCCTCACACGATGTCTGTGCGTAAACTGGACGATGTCAAGGCTGCACGTGAACTCGATCTGGCCTGGAAACCAAGCGCATAAACAAGTAAAACATCACGTTTAGGCAATATCACGGCAGGGAAATTATAAGTTCATTGAGTTCCAGAACATCTGATATCCCTGCCGATTTTATTTACTTCTTTTATAAATACCATGCGTACACTGATTTGTGGTTCGATCGCTTACGATAATATTATGGTCTTTCCCGATCATTTTAAGAATCACATCCTACCGGAAAAAATTCATGTGCTAAATGTTGCTTTTCTCGTCCCTGAAATGCGGCGTGAATTTGGCGGGTGTGCGGGTAATATAGCCTATAACTTGAATATGTTGGGCGGTGAGCCAGTCATGATGGCTACAATTGGTGACGACCATACACCCTATTCTGCACGATTTGAGCAACTGGGACTAACCCAACAGCATGTGCGCCATATCGCTGACACCTTTACTGCACAAGCATTCATTACCACAGATCTGGACGATAACCAGATCACGGCTTTTCATCCCGGCGCAATGAATTTCTCACATCTCAATTCCGTTAAAGACACGAATAATATTCGCTTAGGTATTATCGCGCCGGATGGGCGGGATGGCATGATACAGCACGCCCGAGAATTCCATGAAGCCGGTATACCGTTTGTTTTTGATCCGGGTCAAGGTTTACCGATGTATAACGGGGAAGAACTGCTGGATTTTATCGACAAAGCGGATTACATCGCTGTCAATGATTACGAAGGCCAGATGCTGCAAGACCGCACAGGACACAACCTTGAATCCTTAGCGAATAAAGCCAAAGCACTGATTATTACGCTAGGTGCACAAGGTTCTATTATTTATGCCAGTGGCAAGAAAATTGAAATCCCTTGCGTCAAACCCAAGCAAATTGTCGATCCAACTGGTTGCGGAGACGCTTACCGTGCTGGCCTGCTGTACGGCATTGTCAACAACTTAGATTGGCAAATAACAGGACAGCTCGGTTCACTGATGGGTGCCTTAAAAATCGCTCAGCGCGGCGGGCAAAATCATCAATTCTCACGAGATGAAATAGACCAATACTATTTTGAAAGCTTCGGCACACGTATTTTCTAAAGTAATTCTCAACTTGCTCAATGGATTATATTGGTTCTCGTATCATCTATGATAGCCTTATCATTGTATACAGCAGCAGTACAATCAAAGGAGAAATATAGGTCATGAGAACATGCCAGTCTTATTCGGCATACTCATAGCCCAGTTTCCAGTCAGTTACTAAGAAAAATATTGTCGCTTCTTTTGATATGGAGTGTTTTGACTCTGTCTTATACTGTCCATGCTGAGACCTTCCGAATGCAATTCACGGTTACTGGATTTGAGGCTGGGAATTTCATAAACTCGCCACCACCGATGCCAACAGTCACAAGCACAATCACGTGGAAAGCAACCGGTATTCATGAACCTATCAGTCATTTAATTTCATTGATATGATCATCGGTAGCCACAACTATGCCATTGCAGAACTTGAATTCTATCGATTCTCTTCCCCAACCTGGGATATGATTGGTGGTCACTTAAACGATGTTGGCGGCGTAATGACTCAAGCCGATGATTTCTGGATACGTTGGAATAGAGACTCGCTGACCCCATTTGATTTTGGATATGCTTCCTCTCAAACGCCGGGTATATGGTTTAGTGCAATATACAATCCTGTCAGCTTCATTTCATTCAACATTTCCAGCATACCTGAGCCAACAACGACACCAATCCTGATTATTGGCACAATGATCGTTCTTGCATGGCGACACGGGCAACGCTGAAGTTACTCAATCACTCTCTATTGAATTTCTCAGCTTACCCGTCGAGAGCAAATATTTTAAGAATTATTTCTTGATCTCTTTGGAGATTTCTTCCACGCCTTTTTGGATTTCTTTGGAGGCATCTTCAATTGCTTCGCTGACATCCTCAATCGCATCGCGTGCTTTTTCGTCGGGGCGGCGATCCAATGCATCATTTACTTTATCGATGACTTTCTCAGCGGTCCCCGTCTGCTTCTGCTCACAAGCGATGAGTGTTATCGATAGCAATAACGCCATAACCCAATAGCTTAATTTCATCATGATTATTTCTCTCAGTAATTATTAATAATTTCGTCCAAACTCTATGTTCTATGCAAATTGTACGCTACGAATCCACCTTGAAAAAGCCGTGCTGAAATTTAAATGAATCTCCTTCACGCAAATTCTACCCATACAGGCTGATGATCCGAAGCTTCAGTCGCGACGTCAATGCCGTACGCTTGTAAATGATCAATCAGTCCGTCGGTAATCAGGATAAAATCAAAGCATTCCGGTCGATCGACGAAATCTACCGGATGGATACCAACCGTTGGATCGTGAAGTTTACCTGGGCGCAATACAGACCAGGCATCGTGAAAGTTCGGTATGCTACCATCGAATGGAGCGAGCATCCGTAAGCGTTCAGGAGCTGTCGCAGGAAAATTCAGATCGCCACATAATAATGCCTGTTCGGGTCGAGGAAAGACTTCAAAGGGTCGACCTTGCTCTTCGGCGCATGATGTGCGCCTGGACATAGCACATGCCTCGGCATGCAAACGGCGAATAGCATCGATCTGGATTTCGCGCTGATGTTGTGAGTAGTATTCGAGATGCGTGGTCATTACCCGTAAGGAGCCAATATCTGCGGTTATTACCGCTTCTACTAATATCCGCTGCATGCTGAGTGCTGCCGATTCAGCCGGCCAAGGCAGCACATGCCGCCAAACCTGACCGACGGGAAACCGGGAAAAGATGGCATTACCAAATAAACTACGACCGCCCTGGCTATCAGGCACATCCGTTGCCACCCCGTAAATCGCGGTGTAGCCAGGCAATCCTGCCGAAAGCTCAGCAACTTGATTCTCGCCTCGGCTTCCAGGCAAGCCCGAGAAATTAACCGCAACTTCCTGCAAGCAAATGACATCAAAATCCCCCAGTTGATGAATAGTGCGGAGAATGCGCGAAAGATCGCCCCGACCATCCATGCCTCTACCCCATTGAATATTCCAACTCAACAATTTCATAAAACCCATCTCCTTTTCTCTACACCCTGAATACTAAGAAAATGCTTTATACCTTTAGGCAATATCAAACTTATTATGCAAATAATTTGTGTCTAGGAACTTGTCTGAGAATAGTAATCGTAAAGAAGATAAGCCATATTTTGAAGCGGATGTTTCGATGATATAAGATAAATAACTGTGGTATTTAACGAAAATAAAGAGTTTTGATGTAGCTACCTGAGAATTGTTTCAACACCTATTTTCAGGTAGCTAACTTTTCTAGCCTAGATTACTACAATATCCGCATTAGTCATGCTCAATCCAACGCCCACCATCGCTATTTCTACCGCGGCACCTGCACCATTGCCATCAGCATCGTAGAGCAGCTCACCTGTCGCATTATTGTAGACAACAAAATCATTAGCATCTAAGGCTTGCGCAGCAATTTTAAACTGACCGGCAGCTAACGTACCCGTCGATTTTAATGCCGTAAATACTCCATTCTCTAACTGGATAGTATCATCAGCTACATTATAGTCATTAATCGTATCACTTTGACTCGTTGTAGTAAATTTGAAAATATCGCTACCTGATCCACCGATTAGCACGTTATTTCCACCTTTGCCATCGAGTGTATCGTTACCTGCGCCTCCCTTTAAGGTGTTGTCATTAGCATCTCCCTTCAGAGTATCGTTATGGTTGCTACCTTGAATATTCTCAATCTCTTGCAACAAATCGTTGCCAGCTCCTCCAGAGGCGCTACCCGCAGTCAGATTGACCGTCACTGATGAAGTTGCATCACTGTAATTGGCCCAGTCGATATCTTTGCCTCCAATCAACGTATCGTCACCCAAACCACCCATTAACCAATCATTACCCTGGCTTCCATTCAGTGAATTGCTGTTTGCATCGCCTGTCAACGTATCATCACTAGAACTGCCATTAACTCCCTCAATTTCACTCAGCGTATCATTGCCGCTTCCACCCGATGCTTTGCCAGTGGCAAGATTAACCATCACACCTGAAGACGCATCAGAGTAATAAGCCCAATCAAAACCTTTTCCTCCTGTCAATATATCGGTACCCAATCCACCGACCAGTTGATCATCACCATCGCCACCGTCTAATGAATCATTCTCAGTACCACCGTCCAATAGATCATTACCATCACCCCCTACTAGTGAATCATTATCATAGTCACCCAGCAGATGATCATCACCTAATCCGCCTATTAGCGAATCATTGTCTTCACCACCCGACAAATAATCATTACCTAATCCGCCCACTATCGTATCTTTACCAGCGATACCTTCTAAAAAGTTATTATTATCATCGCCGATCAGAGTATCGTTATAGTAGCTACCGGTAATATCTTCAATTCCCTTCAGTATGTCGTTACCTTCACCTCCAGAAGCGGTACCATTAGCAAGATTGACTATCACCGCAGAAGAAGCATCCCAATAATAAACTCTGTCACTGCCCCATCCATTCCCTCCTGTCAATATATCACTGCCCAACCCACCGAACAACGAATCGTTACCCTCACCACCCACTATTGAATCGTTACCGCTGCCGCCGAACAACCAATTACCCAAACTATTTCCACTCACCAGCGAATCATTCCCCTCACCCCCGAATAACGAAGTATAATTACCGTCGCCTCCAATGAGCTTATCATTACCGTAACCGCCATTTAGAATGCCGCCCTCAATATTCCCCCCTATCAAGGTATCGTTAAAATTGCTACCTATGGCTGATTCAAATCCGTTCAATGTATCGTTCCCATCTCCTCCAGAGGAAGTACCCGTGACAAGATTAATCGTAACAGCTGCAGCAGCATCAGAATAATCAGCCGAGTCGAAACCATCGCCGCCTACTAATGTGTCATTACCTTTATTGCCTTTCAGCGTATTGCTATTCGCATCACCTATCAGAGTATCGTTGTATTTACTACCGCTAACACCTTCAATTCCATTCAGCGTATCCTTACCATCACCTCCAGAAGCGATACCAGCCGCAAGGTTGACCGTCACGGCTGAAGGTGCATTCGTATACAACGCCCAATCAAAGCCTTTCCCATCCCCGCCTATTAATACATCATTCCCGAGCTTACCGGTTAAATCATCAGAAACATCATCCAAGCCGATCAGTGTATCGTTACCATTTGTACCAATATATGCAGTCATAGTATCTCCTTAAGATCAATAATTTTTCAAAATATTCTAATGTAATATTTCATTGATTGAATGTTGCAACAAGGCTGCTATCGCTAATAAGTCGCCATAAGATTTTCTCCTTTAGTGAGTCGTATTTCAGAACAGTGTTTCAAGAAAGGCGTGATGTAATGTCGCGTCCGAGCAAGCGTTTCGACACACGCGCTATAACCGGATTCTTACGAAAACTGTCTTCAACCAACCCATTTTCATAACAATCCAACCACAGTCGTGATTTAGGATCACGGAGATGGTGCCGACGTAATCCTTCCTGGGTAAATCCTATGGCTACTGTACTTTTTTGTGAATGGGGATTATTAGCAAGGACTAGGGAAGTTAATTTATGCAATCCAATTTGATTGAAAGCAAAATCAAGGATGAGCAGCATAGCAATCGCCGATGCTCGTTGACGATCATTGTTATCTGGAATCCCAACGAGTAACTCAGCGCGTCGATGAGCAATCTGAATATCCATTAAACTGGCCAATCCAATGGGCTTCAGCTGAGTGTTTGAAGGTACTTGAGTTGCATCAATGCGTTCTTCTTTTCTGATGACCCAATGCATCGTCTTGGATTGAGCAACCGAAAACTCACTATGCCTGAGCGCAAAAAGAATCGATTCTGGGCTCTGGTTTTTACGTCCCATTGGCAGAAGCTGTTCCATAAATGCTTCGTTCGCATAGCATTGCTGCAAGAATGAAAAATCACTCTCTTCAGGTATCGTAAGATAGTACTTGTTACCTGCGATAGGCAAACTCCATCGCTGATCCACTATAAACAATCGATCGAGTAACTGAGGGTGATCAGGGAAATTAGTCAATCCTTGTAAGATTAAATCGCGTGCATATCGATAGTCTTTTTTCTGGAATTGCGCATTGATCAAAGTAATCCAGTGGGCTAAATTCGATTTTTCTGATATCTCACCGGAATTGGGTTCATCGTGTCTTGACATGGGCAAACTTATTTTAAGATTCACTTTTGAGGATAATACCCTAATAGAATTACTTTCTACCCTCCTAGGTAATAAAAACTGCAACAGATCTTGGCAAAATCATGCCGGTAATTTGCATAGCTAGCAAGACTACAGAATCAGACTAATTTTTGCTGTGATAAAAATCACAGCTTCCATTCACCCGAATAGTGTACGCTCTAATAGCGTACGAAAAGCAAAAGAAATTCCTGTTTAATCTTCTATAATTCGAGTATCTAATCGGTAACTAGGAATGGAATACCATGCAGGCGTTTAAACGCTTATTACTAACCTTTCTGTTATGTATCGCCACGAATACCGTTTCGGCAGACCGCTTCGACCATGCCATTTTGGATCAATTATTGCGAGAGCACGTCTTTATGATTAAACAAGGACAAGCCAGCCACGTGAATTACTATGGACTTGCTCTCAGTCATGGTCAGTTAAGAAAATATTTAGCTCAGCTCTCAGCAGTCAAAGAAAGCGATTTTTCCGGCTGGGATAAATCGGAACAACTGGCTTTCCTCATCAATGCCTACAACGCCTATACACTGGAAATCACTCTGCGCAGTTACTCTACCATTGCCACTTTTAGGGCTGATGCACCGGTTACGTTTAATTGGAAAACTCGATTGAGTTCTGTCATAAGAAATAATTGGCAGTTAAATTTTATTTATATGTTCGGAGACACATTGTCATTGAATAACATCGAACATGACATGATTCTTAAACCAGGCAATTATAACGAACCGCGCATTCACTTCGTCCTCAATCGCGCATCCATAGGCAGCCCGGCTCTGCTCAATCGGGCCTATACCGGTATGGAGCTGGAACAACAATTGGAAACAGCCACACGCACTTTTTTATCCGATCGATCGCGTAACCGCTATAACGAAGCAGCAGAAAAACTTGAAGTTTCAGAAATTTTTGATTGGTATGCAAAAGATTTTGAACGTGGCTGGCAGGGATGGGATAGCCTGGATCAATTCTTCATGCACTACCGAGACAGCCTCGCCGATTCGCCGGTAGCAAGAGAACGCTTGGCTGCCGGTAGTGTAATGATAGAATTTCTGGAATATAACTGGCTGCTCAATGAAAAGCACTAGTTCAATGAGCGATAAGCCTCCGGCTTTGCCGGAGGTGATTTAGCTTACCGGTTAACACTGGGAGCTTCTGAATAACTCACATTGTCATTCTGAGTGCAATGAGGAATCTACTGGAATCAGCAATATAGATTTCTCGTTCTGTTGAAATGTCGGTTATTAAGAACCAATGTCGGATAAACAGGTGTCCGGCATAGTCGTTCATTCAAATCTTGACTGTACTCAAGTCGTTTCTGCTTCTGGCCAGCAGTATCACATAACCATCTCGGAGGGTATCGTCCTGAGCAACGCCAACACCTGTGCTAAGAATATCTTGCACGACCTGAGGTGGTGTATTGGGTGGAAAAAAGACTTGCACCAGCCCTTTGGTTTTATCCGACTCTGCTTTCGCAACGGCTAACTGTTGTTTTACTAAGGGAGAAAGGCGATTATTGACAACCATTTTGTCATTGGATAAGGCCATTTTCTGAACATCGACTTGCTGCTTAGTCTCGCCATTTTCAACTACTTGAGAGACTTTGACTGGTTCCGGTTGTGCACCGGTCAGATTTTTCCATGTTTCTGATTGTTGAGTCGCCGATTGTGTAAAGGGATCGCTGGCAAAATTGTAAGCGATGACTTGAATCGTCCCGGTTTTTCCGGAGCCATGTTTTCTTGAGTCAAGCTGCATCAGCTGACTCTTCCTGTTGGCGA
>JAMXAE010000227.1 GCA_024281695.1 Nitrosomonas sp.
AAGGGGCTATTCAGAAACTTCATCATAACCACACTGCTATATTGATGGTGCTATTGGAGTAGCGGTACACCCACACCATCAAATTTAAAACCGCTAATAGTCGAACGTCCAGCTAAGAGCTGAATATATTGATGGAAAGCCTTATTCCAGCTTTTCTCATTTAAATCTTTCTCTATCCATTCTTGTACATGTTCAAAAGGTAATTGTTGGCTATCAACACACTCATCAACTCGGATGATATGATAACCTACTTCTGTAGGAACTGGCTCATCGCTTATTTGCCCAGCCGACATAGAAAACAGGACTTTTTCGAATTCAGGCATTGTTTGCCCACGTGCAATCTGTCCCAACCTGCCAGCTTCCGCCGATGACGAACATGCTGACTCGCTGCGAGCGATTTCTGCAAATAGTTGAGGGTTTTGCTTAATCTTAGATAGCGCCAAAGTTGACGTTTCTAGGGCTTTTGCACGGGCCGCCTGATCTTCTGGTGGGGCAAGATATAGAATATGAGCCACCTCGAACAAGGGTGAGGTACAAAAAATATGCAAGTTATTATTATAGTAGCGACGGCATTCCTCTAGAGAAGCTTTTGGGGAGGAAACCTCTTTAAGTAGAAGTTTATCAATCACGTTGTCTAAATCTCCCAAAGTCTCTTCCCTTTGGTAAATTCCTAGCTCAACCACCCTCTGTACAAGTAATTCACGAATAACCAACGCTTGCATCGACAGGTACTTGGCTAATGCCAGATTCTCTGCAGGGTGGTACTGTACCTCTGCGTTTATCTCATCTGCAGATATATGACTGTCATTAACCATTATACCAGGAGCAAGTCCGATCATTTCATTACTCCTAGACTGCACGTTTACGTACAACTTGATAAGGTCTTGCTAAATAACCCACTGGGGCACTAAGCGCATGCACAAGACGTGTAAACGGGAAAACAACCAATAGTGTCAAGCCAAGTGTAATATGTAGCTTAAATATAATATTTACATCAGAAATGAACGCCTGCGCATTGCCTCGGAACGTCACTATATGCTGTGCCCAGTTCATAAATTTGACCATCTCATGTCCATCTAAATGTTGCATTGACACTGGAATTGTTCCTAAACCGAGCAGAAGTTGTACTAGTAAAATAAGTAGAACCAGAATATCCGCTTTTGAGCTATTATTGCGGATACGGGTATCGAATAATCGACGGTGCAGAAGCATACAAAGACCTATTAGACAAAGTGAACCAGCAATCCCTCCTGCAGTCATCGCTAATATCTGCTTTGCTCCATGAGGAATGCCAAGAGCATCAAAGACAGCTATAGGTGTTAGAAGCCCAACAAAATGCCCTGCAAGAACAGTCAGAATCCCAAGGTGAAATAAAATGCTACCTAAAATCAATTGCTTACGACGTAACAACTGGCTTGATTTAGTTCTCCATGAATACGGATCACGGTCAAAACGGAGGATACTACCCAGTATGAATACTGCTATAGCGATATAAGGATATATTTGGAATAAGAAAAAATCTAAAGCGTTATCCATACTTATGCCCTCTCTTGGTTAGTGACATCATTCATACGGTCAAGCATATCTCTAATTTTAGGACAGTCGCCAGTGCCTTGTCCCCCTTCTAGAGATTGGTTATCAAAAGCGAATTGCTCCTCCCACGCCGTATCCAGCTCTTGGAAACTGGGAGCCTCACCAGATGCAGATTCCAGAAATTTTGCAACTGCCTCCTTGTCAGGCTGCCGCGCCGCTGTTTCAATGAGAGCATCAAAGATTGATGCATAAAAACTATCACGATTCTTCAAGCGTTCTGCAATAGAAGACAGTATATTAACGACACTACCAAGATTATCAGAGGCCTCTTCAGTAGAGAGAGTGGAAAGATATTCTGCGAATAATGGCAGATAATCAGGCATCTCGTCATGATCGATAAATAGACCGGCATCTTCATACACCTGCATCAAATCAACCATGGCCTGTCCACGATCCCGCGAATCTCCATGTATATGCTCGAACAAGTGAAGAGAAAGAGATGGTGTCCGATCAAACAAAGCAACATACTCCTCTTGAATATCAAGAATACTGCGTGACTGAAAAGCCTGCAAACCAACGAGCAATTTCTCTATGGTTTGCTGCGATATCCATTTTTCAGATTGGAGTATATCAGCAGCATCTTCAGCTGCTTTTATATGATCTTGGTCAGGATATGTTAGCAAAAAACCAAGTAATTTAATTGTTCTCATAATTCTATCTCTTCCTAGTGACATCCACCACTATTACCGTTTCCGCCACAACCGCCGCAGCCACTTTTCTTAGCTGACTCTTTTTCATAGTAATCCCGCTCAAATATTGTGTTAACGCGATTACTTTTTGTGCTGGCAGATTGACCACGCGTTTGTTTAGGGCTTTCAAAAATATCAATTTCGCTATTACTATGTGTTGAACATCCATTCCCAAATGAGAAACCACAGCCTCCACTTTCCCCATAAGCATCGAGTGTTTCCTCACGATGTCCAGTCGGAATAACATATCGATCTTCATAGTTAGCGAGAGCCATAATTTTATACATATCTTCAACAAGTGGTTCAGTAAGACCGACTTCACTCAAGACAGTACTATCAGGTTGTCCCTCAACCAATTTACTACGCATATAATGGCGCATTGCCATCATACGTTTCATACCAAGTCGAATAGGTGCTTCCTTACCACCCGTCAGCATATTGGCAAGATACTTAACCGGAATGCGCATATCATCAAGATCAGGCATAATGCTGTTTTCTTTAGTTAGTATTTTTCCCTGCTCTACAGCAGATTGTATCGGTGAA
>JAMXAE010000228.1 GCA_024281695.1 Nitrosomonas sp.
AAACTGCAGTTCGCTTTTACCGGTCGAGACCTTCTCGATTCCATGAAAAAATATCCGTCAAAATGGGACAACTCCAATGCCAATAATAGCCTGGGTTCAAACGGTGTCAGCAAACCTTCAGCCTTGGCTCTCTGATACTTGGCGGCAGACTCATCCGATTCCTTCAACCATTTCTTGATCGTGTTGCTTGACAAACTTGTGCATCGTTGAATCTCACTGATAGACAGATGTTCACGAAAAAACATCCGCCGGATCTTTGCATACATGACCATAGTACTCACTCCTATTACTCCCACCTAAAAATTAAGCAGGATACCTGGATTACCTAGTCAAAATTCGATTAGCACAAACAGCTTTTTCTGGTCAGTTTTGGGTTAGCGTCAACACCGGCTGACGTGGAAGCGTTCCGCCAATTGCACTACCTTCCACAGCCGGGCTTGATAAAGCCGCCAGATTTCCTGGCGATCTAATAAGGTTAAACGAGTGCGTTTGTGTATGCTCATTTACAGTATTCTCCTGAATACTGTAAACAACGCTAGGAATTCTTACACATAAACCCGTTCATGTGACGGTTTTTTTATTGGTTATTATTTTCTAATTTTGACTCCAGAAACTCTGGAAAGAGCAGGTACATTTCAAAAAGCGAGTAACTTTTACTTCACAAAAATCAAATTCTCATGGATAAACATTTTTATAGATTAATATGAGAACCTCTCCCCCGTATAATTAGTTCTCCTCATATTTCCACACTTGCAGTGCATTCTACAAAAAGCAATTCTTTTGAGTTTTAGCAGCTTATATTGATCTCAACCTGGTGTTCCTGGCGATCATCAAAGAGGGAAATCATGCATTGTGGCCGCCCTATCACATCGGCGCCTAAACTACTAACCACCATACCATCCAACGTTACAAGAATCTTCTCACCTAGCTTCTCATCCTTACATTTGACAGCGATGTGATAGAAGGTCTCGCGAAAACGGTAGTGGATAATATACGATTCCCAATGAACCGGGATACAAGGTGTTATGCGTAGATGGTCCACTTCCAGTTGTAGACCGAGTAGCGTTTCTACGGTTAGCCGATACATCCAACCAGCAGCCCCGGTGTACCACGTCCAACCGCCTCGCCCTATATGCGGAGCTGTTCCATAAATATCTGCACACATGACATACGGTTCGACTTTGTATCGTTCAATCTCGATAGGTGTTCGACCGTGATTGACAGGATTGAGCATGGTGAACAATTCCCAGGTACGTTCCCGGTCACCTAGCATGGCAAACGCCATCGCGGACCAAATCGCGGCATGAGTATATTGGCCGCCATTTTCGCGAATGCCGGGTACGTAACCTTTAATATAACCGGGTTCAAGTTCTGATTTATCAAAAGGTGGGTCGAACAATTGAATCAACTGCATATCGCGTCGAATCAATCGACTATCTACTGATATCATTGCCTGACGCGCTCGCGTAGGATCGCCACCACCAGAAATAACCGACCAGCTCTGACTGATCGAATCGATCTGACATTCATCGTTACTCGACGAACCTAAAGGTGTACCATCATCGAAATAGGCTCGCCGATACCAATCGCCGTCCCAGGCATTGGCTTCAATGTGACCGCGTAATTGCTTCGCTTGTTCGGCACAGATCTCAGCAAAAACTTCGTCTCCTCGATTCTGCGCCAAGCCGATAAACTGTTGAAGGTTGGCGTACAAGAACCATGCAAGCCATACGCTTTCGCCTTTGCCGTCGCGACCGACAAGATTCATACCATCATTCCAATCTCCGCATCCCATCAGCGGCAATCGATGTTCACCAAAGCGCAAACCATGCGTAATAGCACGCACACAGTGTTCATAGAGGCTCGCAGCCCCTGTAGAGCGTTGTGGCTGATCATAGTAAGCTTCCTCTTCCGGATATAACTCGCGGCCTTCTAGGAAGTGGATCGACTCATCGAGTATACCGGTATCACCAGTCGCCAACACATAATGGCAGGTTGCATACGGTAGCCAGAGATAGTCATCGGAAAAATGCGTGCGTACACCTTGCCCGTTAGGAGGATGCCACCAGTGCTGAACGTCACCTTGGAGAAATTGCCGCTCGGCGCATCGGATTAATTGCTCACGGGCGAGCCATGGTGTCGCATGAATAAGAGCCATAGTGTCTTGCAATTGATCACGAAAACCGTAAGCACCGCCGGATTGATAATATCCGCTACGCCCCCAGAGTCGGCAGGATAGTGTTTGATAAACGAGCCAGCCGTTGGCCAGAACATCCAAAGCAGGATCAGGTGTTTCTACATGCACTGCACCCAGAGCATGGTTCCAATATCCCCATACCGCCTCTAACGCCTGCTTAGCGCCCGAGCCTCCGCCGTATTGCTGAATAAAGTGCTGTGCTTCTTCGGCGCTATGAGCGGCACCGAATATAAATACAATTTCACGTACTTGCCCTGCAGCCAGCTCGACGTGAGTCTGGATCGATGCACATGGATCGAGACCTGCACCAGTCTTACCTGACAAGCGCTTGCGACGCATTGCAGCCGGACTGGATAGCGAGCCATTACGGCCGATAAACTCAGTGCGACTGCCAGTCACC
>JAMXAE010000014.1 GCA_024281695.1 Nitrosomonas sp.
TATTTAACGTCTATGGTATTGAAGGGGCCATGGTCCAGATGATTTCTCATGGATTTATTTCTGGTGCGATGTTCTTGTGTGTGGGGGTGCTATATGACAGATTACATTCGCGTCAGATAGTAGATTATGGCGGGGTTGTCAATAAAATGCCCATGTTTGCTGCTTTCTTCATGTTATTTTCAATGGCGAATGCTGGATTGCCCGGGACAAGTGGTTTTGTAGGAGAATTTATGGTTATTATGGGTACTATAAAAGTTAATTTTTGGTATGCATTTTTGGCTGCAACTACACTCATTTTTGGTGCGGCATATACATTATGGATGTACAAACGGGTTATATTTGGTGCTGTGACAAATCCAGCTGTTGAAGAACTACATGACATATCAAGGCGTGAATTTGGATTACTGGCAATTTTGGCGATTTCTGTTTTATGGATGGGTATTTATCCCTATCCTATAACCGAAATTATGCATGTCACAGTAGATCAACTATTGGCACATGTTAGTAATAGTAAACTGCAATAAAGTACTTCTGGAATGATAGTAATCTTTCTCGATATGAGGATTAAGAGTTAATGAATTTTATACCACCTGATTTTGCGCCAGCCTCTTCCGAGATATTTATGCTCATTATGGTGTGCGTGGTAATGCTGGCTGATCTTACCGAGGGCAAAAATAGACGTAATGTTGCTTACCTGCTAACACAGATTACATTGTTGGGATGTGCATTGCTTACCTTTTTGACATTTTCGACAGGAATTAGTCAAACATTTTCTGGAATGTTCGTCGACGACACAATGGCAGATATACTTAAATTGATGGTATATGTTACGGTATCGGCAGTATTGATATATTCCCATGCATATATTAGTGATCGTGGTATGTTGAGGGGCGAATTTTTTAGCTTGATATTATTTGCAACACTCGGAATGATGGTTATGATTTCTGCTAGCCATTTTTTGACTCTTTATATTGGTTTGGAGTTGCTTTCGCTCTCGCTTTATGCATTGGTAGCGTTGCGCCGAGATTCGGCTATAGCGACAGAAGCAGCCATGAAATTTTTTGTGTTGGGTGCATTAGCATCGGGATTCTTGCTTTATGGTATGTCAATGGTTTATGGAGCGACTGGAACGCTACATGTTTCTCAACTGACTCAAATCATACAGAGCGAAGCAAGTAGCAGGGAAGTGTTGGTGGTAGGTCTGGTTTTTATTGTGGCTGGCATCAGTTTTAAGTTAAGTGCAGCGCCTTTTCATATGTGGGCACCTGATGTCTATCAAGGTGCGCCTACCGCTGTCACCTTATTTATTGGCTCTGCACCAAAATTGGCAGCATTTGGTTTTATCATGCGCTTACTGGTTGAAGGCATGGGAGAAATGGTTGCTGATTGGCAAGGGATGCTGATAATTCTGGCCGTAATGTCCATGGGGGTGGGTAATATTGCAGCCATCGCACAGACGAATATCAAGCGCATGTTGGCTTATTCCACTATTTCGCATATGGGATTTCTGTTGTTGGGTTTTATTAGCGCGGATTCAAACGGATATAGCTCTGCTTTATTTTATGTTATCGCCTATGTCCTGATGACATTGGGTACTTTTGCAATGATCATGTTGTTGTGTCGTACTGGATTTGAAGCTGAGAATATTAGCGACTTCAAAGGACTTAACAAAAGAAACTCTTGGTATGCATTTATTTCATTGCTGTTGATGCTTTCGCTAGCTGGTATTCCACCGATGATCGGGTTTTATGCCAAACTGGCTGTATTGCAGGCAGTTGTCAGTGCCGGTTATGTTTGGTTGGCGGTTGCCGCTGTGCTGTTCTCGTTAATTGGCGCTTTCTATTATTTACGCATCATTAAGTTGATGTACTTTGATGAGCCAGAAACCAATGAACCTATTTTGCCAAATAGCGATGTAAAAATTCTACTGAGTGCAAATGGTTTTGCAGTGCTGGCATTGGGTATATTTCCCCAAGCATTAATGGGATTAAGTCTTTTTGCAATTCAGAATTCAATGTAAATATTAATAGGCAAAGGTATTATTCAAAATAACTTTGTACTACGGTATTGACCTGATGTTCGAATTAAATCTTTTCCTGCATAGAACTGACTATCTTTTTCTGTAAGCATGCCTACGATTTCCTGGTATTTTCTACGTTCCAAAAGTAGCGATTATTGATGCTTATCGGAAGTTGTGTGAGTATCGGATTTTTATCTTAAATAAGACGCTTACAAATTAACTTGAATTTCCACGCATTATCCCCATATAAACGCTAAATTTTAAAGGAGACAAACGTGCAAACTGACTCAACTAAAGAACAACTCAGTTTCCAAACTGAAGCCAAGCAGCTGTTAAAGCTAATGATTCATTCCTTATACAGTAATAAGGAAATATTTCTGCGTGAACTGATTTCGAATGCTTCTGATGCTGCTGATAAATTGCGCTTTGAGGGCCTTACAGAGACTGCGCTTTATGAATCGGATTCAGATCTTAAAATTCGTGTAAGTTACGATAATGATGCAAGAACCATTACTATTTCTGATAATGGAATTGGCATGTCTCGGCAAGAAGTGATTGATCATATTGGTACCATTGCTAAATCAGGGACACGGGAGTTTTTTGATGCGTTAACAGGAGATCAGGCCAAAGATGCTCACCTGATAGGTCAATTCGGTGTTGGATTCTATTCAGCATTTATTATTGCAGATAAAGTAACTTTGAATACACGACGTGCTGGATTAACTGCTGAGCATGGAATTCAATGGGAATCGAGTGGAGAAGGTGACTATACACTAGAAACGATTGAGAAGTCGACACGTGGTACGGAAATTATTCTCCATTTGCGCAAAGATGAGGATGAATTTCTCAATGGAATGAGGATTCGCAACATTATTCGTAAATATTCTGATCATATCACTTTGCCCATTGTGATGAAGAAGGAAGAATGGTCTCAGGAAGAAAATAAAAATAAAGTTACTGATGATGATGAAACGATTAATCAGGCAAATGCTTTATGGGCGCGTCCTAAGAATGACATTACCATTGAGCAATATCATGAATTTTATAAACATGTGGCACATGATTTTGAACCACCACTTGCCTATTTGCATGCACGAGTAGAAGGCAAACAGGAATATACTCAGTTACTCTATATTCCAGCGCGGGCACCTTTTGACTTATATGATCGTGAGCATCGACATGGGGTTAAATTATATGTGCAACGTGTATTTATCATGGATGATGCAGAAAAATTGCTTCCGAATTACCTTCGTTTTGTGCGTGGAGTTATTGATTCGAATAACCTGCCTTTGAATGTTTCACGCGAAATATTGCAAGAATCTAAGGACATTGACACGATTAGAGCTGGTGTAGTCAAGAAAGTATTGGGATTGATAGAGGATTTGTCTAGAAATGAAAATGCAGAAGGTAAAGAGAAGTTTAAGACGTTCTACCAGGAATTTGGGCAGGTTCTGAAGGAAGGTGTAGGAGAAGATTATGCGAATCGTGAACGCATAGCTAAACTATTACGTTTTATTACAACTCAGAGTGATACTGAGGAGCCAACAGTTTCATTAGAAATCTATATGCAGCGCATGAAGGAAGGACAAGAAAAGATCTATTACGTGACGGCGGATAGTCTCAAAGCAGCAAAAAATAGTCCTCATCTGGAAGTATTCCGAAAGAAAGGCATTGAAGTCTTATTGTTATCAGATCGTGTCGACGAATGGCTCGTGAGCAATTTAACTGAATTCGAAGGAAAGCAGCTTCAATCAGTGGCTAAAGGTGGGCTAGATCTTGGTAGCCTTGAAGATGAAGAAGAAAAAGAAGCGCGTGAAAAAGAAACTAATGCGTACCAAGAGTTGACAGAAAAAATGAAAGAAACGCTTGGTGAACAAGTAAAAGATGTGCGTGTTACTTTCCGCTTGACTGAGTCGCCAGCATGCTTGGTTGCAGATACCCATGATATGGGAGGCAACTTAGAAAGATTACTGAAATCTGCTGGCCAGAAAGTACATCATGCTAAGCCAATCCTCGAGATCAATCCACACCATCCAATGGTGCAAAGAATAAAAACTGAAGAAGAAAATTTAGAAGACTGGAGTCAGTTATTGTTTGATCAAGCGCTATTGGCCGAAGGCGGGCAACTTGAAGATCCCGCTGCATTTGTAAAAAGACTCAATGAATTATTATTGCTCAAATCTTGAATCTGACAGAATTACCTGGAAGCTTCCGACATAGGTTATCTTATGTTGGAAGATAGACTGTTAATTTGAAACTTCTATTCACTCTGAATGTCAACTATACGTGTAAAGTAAGAAGCATTAAATAATTTTCCAAATAAAGATCCAAGTAGACAGTGGGTAAATCAAAGGATAATCAGATTGATGATTTAATCAAAGACAGAGTATATCAAGCTAAATTGGTTACTCCATTTGCTGTCTTAGGAATTAGAACTGAAGAAGATTGGCTTACGCACATCGATTATTTGCCTCTTGATACACAACTTTTGGCGCCAAGAGATTCTCTAGCCAAGGAGGTCTGTAAGCAATTGCAAGCATATTTAACTGAGCCAGGTTTTATGTTTGATCTATGTTTGCATATTAGTGGTACAACGCATCAACGTCGTGTATGGCAAGCTATTCAGGCTATTCCAAGTGGAGAAACGAGTAGTTATGCTGATATAGCAGCGCAACTACATTCTGCACCCAGGGCGGTAGGGCGGGCATGTGGTGCAAATAGAATTCCCATAGTAGTACCTTGCCATCGAGTGATTGCCAAGAATGGTGGATTAGGAGGTTTTATGAATGCAAGTGATGGAAATCCTTTAGAGATCAAGCGCTGGTTGTTGCGCCATGAGAGTGCTTGAACTAGACGCGAATTTGCTAGATGAATTTTCTGACGCTCTATGGTTGGAAGATGGTTTGTCGCGTAATACACTGGATAGCTATCGTAACGATTTGCGACTTTTTAGTGAATGGCTGAGAAAGCGTAATCAAGATAATAAAGTATTAACGGATGCGACGCATTCTGATTTGCTTGAATTTCTTGCTTCAAGAGTTTCTGCCAAGATTAAAGCCAGTACAACCAGTCGTGAATTATCCAGTTTAAAGCGCTTCTACCGTTTTTTGCTACGTCAGGGAAAGATCGCGACAGACCCTAGTCTTAACATTGAATCCCCTAAGCTTATGCGTAATTTGCCGGAGAGCTTATCAGAAAATGAAGTAGAACTCTTGCTAAGTGCACCTGAACTTAAGCATCCGCTCGGCTTACGTGACCGTGCGATGCTAGAAGTTCTGTATGCCAGCGGATTACGAGTATCGGAGTTAATCAATCTCAGATACTCACAAGTCAGTATGGATATGGGGGTTTTAAGAGTTACCGGTAAAGGTAGAAAAGAACGCCTAGCTCCGCTGGGAGAAGAATCTCTTGAATGGTTGAGTCGTTACGCTAAGCAGGCCAGACCTATTTTGCTGGATGGCATTGTTACAGACACTATATTTGTGACGATGCGCGGAGCAGCAATGACTCGGCAAGCTTTCTGGTATCTCATCAAACGGTATGCGCAATTAGTGGGGATTGATAAGCAGTTATCACCGCATACATTGCGCCATGCATTTGCAACCCATTTGTTGAATCACGGCGCTGACTTACGCGTAGTGCAGCTGCTGCTGGGTCACGCAGATATATCGACTACCCAGATTTATACGCACATTGCGCGTGAACGTCTTAAAATATTGCATACTAAGCATCACCCTAGAGGTTAATAGGCGTAAATTGATGACTGCTTTTGTGTCAGATTATTTCTTCGCCAGTACTGAATAAATTGTGATTGCCCCAAGGGTAATAAACGCAATTAATGACCAATCGGGGATGGTTAACGACAAAAACTTCCAATCAACATTCGCACAATCTCCATTGGCTTCAAACATTCCAGGCCACCATTCCGCAATAGGCAAGGAATTAAGGAAAGCTTCTTCCGGGCTAATGCCGCATTGAAAAGATTCTGGGTAACGTATCAACCAAGCATGTTTTGCTGCAATGATTGCGCCTGTGAGTGCAAAGGCACCCATCAAGAAACCATAGATGCGGCGTCCAATAACTTTGGGATTGTGAAGAAATGCCAACGACGCTATCAGTCCTATTGCCCAATACGCAACTCGTTGTGCCACGCATAGTGGACAAGGTAATAGGTTTTCAACATGCTGCAGATATTGTGCATAGCCTAAAAGAATGGTACAACTAAGTAAAATAAATAAAAATAGTATTCTCATTGCTTGTTCATCATAGTAAATAGTAAAGCAGAATCTATTGCGGACAGGCGCCCCAGCCAGATGATGAGCTTAGTTTGCAACTGTTTGACTGTAATTCTATGAAGCGTGTTGTGCATTGGTGATCTTGGTTGGCAAACCAAGGAGTCACAGAATCTGAAGATTGCTTTTTCTGTGCGGCTTTATACAGAAGAGTTGCCAGTTTGATCATCGAATGTTGTGTAATCTGATTCAAGGACTCGGAGAACGCAAAGCGTACTTCCTGAATGTTGCGCTGTGGCGGGAAAAAAAGCTTGTGAAAGATCCGCAAATCGGAAAGAATCTCGTACGATTCATAGATGCGAAGAATGCGTGCTTCCGAACCGAGTTCGTTTTTGCATGCGCAAGCTTCAAGCCGAATGTTTTCATTAACATCCGTAAATCCCGTTACTGAAGATGGGGCAAACACAATCGCTTGTAATACTTTTGTCGGGTGCGAATAAAGCACATGCTGTGCAAGACCCCCGCCGAGCGAATGACCGGTAGTTAAGAAACGGACATTCTCGTTTCTTGCTTCATAATGCGCAATCACTCGATCAGCATGTTCGCTGGCACGTTGGTATTGGTTGTCGCGTAGAAAGATACGTGTTAATCCCCACAAGTTACCAAAAAGCCAGTCACCTTCACCCGAAGTGCCGCGGAATGCCATGATGACGTCAGTTTGTCCTCGCAGGGTGCGCTGCCATACATGAAATGAGAGACCGATGTCATCTTCGCATCCCCCAGTAAGTTCTAATTCCTTTACGCGCGCCCACTGTTGCCCATCGGGTTCCAATGTGGCAAGCATCTCTTCGAGCTTAGTTATGTCAGTATCTGATAAGCCTTGCCCCGCTGGACATTGCACGCCATCGCGATAGGCAATTGCTGAAATGATTGCATAGGGGACAACGCGTTTAGCTGCTGCGGTTGTATCTGCGATTTCCATCCGCAAATGCGATGAACGAATACGTGTGACATCTTTTCCTAGTACCGACCCATCTGGGCAATCCTGCAAGTCAATTTCAGTGCATCCGACGGCAAACATCGTGATTGCAATTATTGCAATATACCGAGATATACACAGGCCTTGCTTTTGTGCATACTTTTCAAGTGTTATTATCACTTTTAATCTCATTTCGCATACTCCCATTCACTATTATGCATTTTAGCAGACCATATTCCAAGGTGCCATTAACGGGCCTACATGGACTCTCTATCACAGCGAGGTTGGAGATAAATAGGAGACAAGCCGCAGTTCTACATGCAGCCTGTCAAACCAAGGAATGCGATGTGAAGCGCTGAGACGATTAATTCCGGCAGATTGTTTATTCGTAGTAAAAATATCAGTGTTCCAATAGGCAGCTAACGCATTGCTTAGTTTGAAGCGATGTACTATCAATAAACGCAACTGGTAACTGGGTCTTTCAGGTGGATGCGATAATAGCTGTACCAATTCCCCGAATGGGCTTAACCAGGTTGAAGGCTGCGTTGTTTTTATTTTTCTTTCCAAATAGCTACAGCCAGCAAAATCCATGCGCTGAGAAACGAAACACCGCCAAATGGGGTGATCATGCCAAGCCCGCGTATTCCAGTCAAACTTAAGATGTAAAGACTTACACTGAATAAAATAATACCGACCATCATCAGCCAGCCGGATATGGCGATTAAGCGGGATTTTGGGAAATGCAACAATAGTAGACCAATGACTAGAATCCCTAAGGCGTGATAGAAATGATATTGGATACCAGTTTGATACACTGTGAGCATATCGACTGAGAGCATTTTTTTTAGGCCATGTGCACCAAAAGCGCCCAATGCGATGCATAAGAATGCGTTTATAGCACCTAGAAGCAGAAAAGTTTTTGGCATCGACAATACGTCCTTGTTGGGTAAAGTGAGGTTAACGCGAGATTTATGCTAATTGATTAAGAATGCTTTGTATGCGTAACATCAGCTTCACACATTCCTTGCGCAAATTTTACCTGAATTTTATCGCCGATACCGATTTGTTTGCTGTTATGAATTAACTGACCTTGCGCAGAATAAGTGATGCTATAGCCTCGCTCAAGCACAGATTGTGGGTTTAAGTGTGATAACTGTGTTTGCAGATGCTTGATGCGTATATTGGATGTTTCGAAATAGTGTGCAAATGCATAGCGAAAACGTACAGCCAATTCATGATGTTGTTCTTGGAGTCGCGCGATATTAGGATGCGTAGCCGATAAGCGTTGATTGAGTTCAAGTAGCTTCCAGTGTTTTTTCTCAATCTGGTGTGACCAGGTTCTGATGAGCCGATCCTGCACATGGTGCAGATGAGAAAATTGATGTTTGATTCGATCCCCTGGATAAATCAGTCGATGGGTTAAAATATCTATTTGTTGCATAGTGAATTCAATACGACGTAAGGTGGCCCGATACATGCGTTGGTGCAGTGTATTCAAGCGATGATTGAGCTCCTGATAATCTTTGCAGGCGAGTTCAGCTGCGCCTGTTGGTGTAGGCGCGCGCATATCAGCGACAAAATCTGCAATGGTGAAATCTGTTTCATGACCGATGCCGCTGATGATCGGAATAGAACTGGTGGCGATGGCAAGCGCTACGATCTCTTCATTAAAAGCCCATAAATCTTCAATGCTGCCACCACCACGACAAAGTATCAGCACATCACATTCCGCTCGCTGACATGCTGTTCTAATCGCACCAGCGATAGTGCTTGCTGCTGTTTTTCCTTGCACAGGGGTAGAATAGATAATGATGGGTAAAGATGGTAGGCGACGCTGTAATGTGGATAATACATCTTGCAGTGCTGCGGTGTCTGGAGAAGTGATGATACCGATTTTTTGGGGAAATGAGGGTAAGGGCCTTTTACTCGCTGGGTTAAATAATCCAGCTTGTTCCAATTTGAATTTGAGCTGCTCAAAGGCTTCAAATAATTCACCCAGCCCGGCTTTTCGCATGGTTTCAACATTCAGCTGGAAATCACCACGCGCCTCATAAAGCGTGACGAGTGCAAGCACTTCTACTTGCATGCCATCTTTAGGCTGCCAATCAATATGCTGGTTTTTATGATTGAATAGAACGCAACGAACTTGTGCTGTGGTGTCCTTGAGAGAAAAGTACCAGTGACCAGACTGATAGCACTTTAAATTGGAGATTTCACCTTTTACCCAGAGTAGAGGAACGCTCTTTTCCAACAATTGTTTAGTGTCTCTATTTAGTTCGCTGACAGTCAGTACTGTATGAAAATTATTAGACATAAAAGGTATATTCATTTTTGTATTTTGAATAATCCACATGCGCTGTGGGGATTGTATAGTGTATCGCGAAGATACATTTGAATGCTGTAATTAGATTATAATTGTTTGTTTATTCAATGTATTACTTTTAGATTAATAATTGATCAGCCTGGAAAAATTGTTTGAATTGGGTCACTTAATACATCCATTCGTAATATACTCACAAACTTATCCACAGAAATTGTGGATAGAAAACTAGTGGCATTCTTGCTGAAAATACGCTATCAAGATAATTACATGCCAAATTAGTTGCTTAGTTATAAAATAAGCAGCCTAGTAAAGAATATATAGTGAGTTACAGAATAATATCTAGATCTAAGGTTACTGAGGAGATTATCGCGTGTTATCTTTGATTCAAGCGGCTGGCTGGCCGATCTGGCCAATCATTATCGCTTCTGTTGTTGCGTTGGGTATTATAGGAGAGCGTGTGTGGACACTGCGTTTAAGTGTCATTTCTCCCAAAGAATTGTTACCTAGAGTATTAAATGAGTACAAAAGGAATGGAGCAAACCCTGAGATGATCTCGCGCTTACAAGCGCACTCGCCACTAGGGAAGATTCTTGCTGCCGGACTTAAAAATGTAAAAAGTACGCGCGAAGTGATGAAAGAATCGATTGAAGAATCAGGTCGTGTGATTGCGCATGATCTGAATCGTTATCTGACAACTTTGGGAACCATTGCTGCATTGAGTCCACTCATGGGATTGTTTGGCACTTTGGTGGGTATGATTGAAATCTTTGGTTCAAATTCTCCAACAGGTAGCAATCCGACGCAGCTTGCGTATGGGATTTCTGTAGCTCTTTATAATGCGGCATTTGGTATACTGGTAGCGATTCCAAGTATGATTTTTTATCGGCATTTTCGTGCGCGAGTAGATGATTTTGTTATAGAAATGGAACTGCAGGCTTTAAAATTAGTGGAAATTGTGCATGGAGAGAGAGAAAATTGAAATTTTTTTCAGTGTCTTAAGCATAACCAATAAATAAAAAAACAATTATCCATCGCCTTGCTTCTCTTCTGTTATATAAGCTTAGGGGCCTACCTTAGTCTCATTAAGCATTAATATCGCAGGTAATCGGTCTAATAGTTCTAGAGGTTGCCGTCATGGATTAAGGAGTGGTGTATACTGCGGAAAAATTGATTTTGGCCGGAGTGCAAGCAAAAAATGTCTGAAATGATTATATGGAACTTCTTGTCAAGCAGGTATTTTATTGTGCATAAATGAAGGGAATGCAAAACACCTACTTATTTAAATCTTGAATTTAAGGAGTCAAAAGTAGGTATATGCAATATTGTATTGCAAGAGTTTTTTGCCGAATGCGGCTAATGATATGAATGTTATAGTTTTTGGTAGAAGCTTGAAGAGCTGTTTTTATTATGATTATTATGTTTTTCTCAAAACTGATTATTTCACTCCTTGATGAATAAGAGCACCGGAATCTTGAGAAATCCGCATTCAATAATAAACCATAATTGCTTAATTATTATGTTGTTAGTGTGTTCTATAATCTTTCAAGGCTGTGCTACAGCACCAAAGAAAAACGATCAGGATCTGGATCCGATTGATCCACACGAAAAAGTTAATCGAGTCTCTTATAATTTTACCGATCGCGTTGATCGATTGTTGTTTGAGCCTGTTGTGAATGTCTATATCGATTACGTACCCAATGCAGCACAGCGTTCGATTGGGAATTTCTACGATAATCTGTCTTATCCCAATGTGGTACTGAATGATTTTTTACAAGGTAAAGTTCAGCAGGGATTGCAAGATACTCTTCGCTTTGCTGTGAATTCATCGATAGGGTTATTTGGGCTTTTTGACATGGCAACCCATATGGGCCTACAAAAACATGATGAAGATTTTGGTCAAACCTTAGGCGTATGGGGCGTTGATACCGGTTCTTATTTATTTATCCCATTTTTGGGGCCCAGCAGTGAACGTGATGTAACCAATATTCCAGTGAGTCTTTTTACCAACGTACTTTTTTATGCAGGTCTTGTGGTCGGTTCATCATTTGCCGCACCTTTGACAATTTTAGGTGCTATTGATAAGCGGGCGCGCTTATCTGGCCCTATGCGCATTCGCGATGAAGCAGCATTGGATCCCTATTTATTTGTGCGTGAGGCTTCCTTACAGCAACGTGAATTCCTGATTTATGATGGCAATCCGCCATTAGATCTTTACTATGATCCTTTTCAAGACAATCCTTTTGAAAAAGACTCAAAAAAACAAAAGCAAAAAAGGAATTATGATTAAGTCTTAATAGACTAGAAGTCTTAAGCCTAATAGTAGTTACTGATAAGAAGTTTGTAAAAAATAAAATAGGTCGGATCGGGATGGTATATAAACTTTACCGATTTGGAAATTTGTAATAGACACATGTACTGGGAATATATGGACGGGTTTCAAAGAATATCTAACGAGTCGCGGGACCAAAGTGATTTTGCTCTTAAAGACGATGCTCCTTTATCTAGTGCAACATCCACATTGAATCAAGAAGAAGTCAATGCCAGTGAGCTGGAAAATAGATTTACGCAAGCTCGCTCAGCCATGTTGGCTCTACAGAATAAAGATGGGCATTGGTGTTTCCCGCTTGAGGCTGATTGCACGATTCCTGCAGAATATATATTGATGATGCACTTCATGGATGAAGTGGATATTACATTAGAAACGAAAATAGCTCGTTTTATTCGCGATAAACAAGATCTCGAACATGGCGGATGGCCGCTGTATTACGGTGGCGCCTTCGATATTAGCTGTACAATTAAAGCGTATTACGCTCTGAAGCTGGTGGGAGATTCTCCCGATGCGGCACATATGGTGCGTGCGCGCACAGCTATTTTGGAACGTGGCGGTGCGGCAAAAGCCAATGTATTCACACGCTTACTCTTGGCAATGTATGACCAGATCCCTTGGCGCGGTGTACCTGTTGTCCCTGCAGAATTGATCTTATTACCTCGTTGGTTTCCTTTCCATCTGAGTAAAGTTTCTTACTGGTCGCGTACCGTGATGGTGCCTTTGTCTATTTTGTGTACGATGAGGGCGCGCGCTGTCAATCCACGTCAAGTCAATATTCGTGAATTATTTATTGTTCCACCTGAAGAAGAAATAAATTATTTTCCGAAAGCAGAAACGTTGCTAAAGCGCATTTTTATGCTGGTTGAGCGTGTGTTGTCGCGAGTGGAACCCAAATTGCCTCAATCGATACGTCGGTATGCCATCCGTCGTGCAGAAGAATGGACTCTTGAACGCTTAAACGGGGAATGTGGTATCGGTGCTATTTTTCCTGCTATGGTGAATGCGCATGAATCACTGGCATTATTGGGTTATGCCTATGACCATCCCAGTCGAGCGCAGTGTCGTAATGCATTACGTGGATTATTAGTGGATGAAGGGGAGCGAGTTTGGTGTCAGCCTTGTACGTCACCTGTGTGGGATACAGTTCTAACAAGCCTGGCGTTACAGGAAGATCCGACGACGGATCAAAAACCGGTATTGCAAGCACTGGATTGGTTGGTGGAACAACAAATTTTGGATGAACCGGGCGATTGGCGCGATAATTGTCCAGATTTGCCGGGTGGCGGTTGGGCTTTTCAATATGCGAATCCCCATTATCCTGACCTTGATGACACTGCTGCGGTAGCTTGGGCATTAGATCAGGGTGATGCACAGCGTTATCAGAAGACTTTGGAACGTGCAGCCAACTGGCTTGCTGGTATGCAATCGAAGAATGGCGGTTTTGCGGCTTTTAATATCGATAACACGTACCACTATCTTAACCAGATTCCTTTTGCGGATCATGGTGCATTGATTGATCCTCCTACCAGTGACGTGACGGCACGCTGTATCGGATTTCTCGGAAAATACGATAAACAACATCACAGGAATGCAGTATATCGTGGTATTAGTTTTTTGTTACGCGAACAGGAATCTAACGGCGCTTGGTTCGGACGTTGGGGTACTAATTATATTTATGGCACTTGGTCAGTATTGGAAGCAATGCAGTTAGCCAAGCAAGATATGAAGCATGTTTCGATACGTCGCGCTGTAGACTGGCTGAAATTAGTGCAGAGAGAAGATGGCGGCTGGGGTGAAAGTAATGATTCTTATCTGGATATTAGGCTGGCGGGCCAATTCCATACCAGTACTGCATTCCAAACAGCCTGGGCATTGCTGGGTCTGATGGCGGCAGGTGAAGTCAACAGTGAATGTGTACGGCGAGGTATTAATTATTTATTAAAGAATCAATCAAGTGATCATTTATGGGAAGAGCCCTGGTTTACAGCCCCTGGTTTCCCGCGTGTTTTTTATCTACGTTATCACGGTTATTCAAAATTTTTTCCGCTTTGGGCACTGGCGCGCTATCGTGCCCTGACTCGAACAGTCGCCGCATGTGTGTAGTCGGTTTGGTCACCGCCTTGCGGGATGAGGCCCGTTGCATCTCGGCGACTGGCGTTGTTTTCAATGAACCAATCCATATTAATGACCGTGCGATCTTATGGCTGAGCGGTATGGGTGAGCAATCAGCACGAGCAGCTGCCCAGGGGTTACATAACAATGGCGCGAAAGCACTGGTTAGCTTCGGTGTTGCAGGTGCATTGGATCCTGATTTGAAACCGGGTGATTTGGTATTGCCCGAATCAATTTACGTTGGCAAAGTATTGCCAGTAACCATCGCATGGCGTAATAGATTGCAAGATTTGCTACCGACTAATATCACGGTTGTCGGTGGTACATTGGCAAGCAGCTTGGTGCCGCTCACTTCCGAGAAAGAAAAAATAGATCTGGCGAATGCAATCGGTGCTTGTGCAGTCGATATGGAGAGTGGCGCTGTCGCTGAAGTGGCGACCGCAGCGGGTATTCCGTTTATTGCTGTACGCGCCATTATCGATCCGGTTCAATTTTCACCACCTGCAGCACTTCTCGGTGCAGTGTATCCGGATGGACGAGTGAATCCGGTTCGTTTAATCGCATTGTTACTTAAACGCTCGGTTCATTTAAGTTCACTGATACGCATGGGGGCAGGGATGCATACCGCACGCAAAACTTTATCAGCCGTTATTCAATCTGCAGGCGCAGGGCTTGCTAGCCAAGCAAGCGACCAATCAGTGGTGTAAGAAGTTTTAGTTTCTACTGCGACTGCAATTGCAGCGCGGCCAGGCGTGCATACAAGGCACTCGATTGCAACAATTCGGCATGAGAACCTAGCGCATCCAGACGCCCATGATCGAGCACGGCGATACGATCGGCGGATTGTACTGTAGCTAAACGGTGCGCAATGACAAGTGTGGTTCGATCGAGCATTAACCGTTTGAGGGCTTGTTGCACCCAGAATTCACTTTGCGCATCCAGTGCGCTAGTGGCTTCGTCCAGTAAAAGTATCGGTGCATCGGCCAACAGTGCACGGGCAATGGTCAAGCGCTGCTTCTGACCACCGGACAATCCCAATCCTGAATCACCCAATAAAGTTTGATAGCCTTGTGGCAACTTACAGATAAATTCGTGCGCATAGGCTGCTTGGGCAGCGGCTTCGACTTCTGCTTCGCTAGCATCAGGGTGAGCATACCGTATATTGTCGCTGATGGTGCCGTAAAATAGAGCGGGATTTTGCGATACCAAGGCAAAACATCGGCGCAAGGAAAAGATATCCAGATGCCGAATATCAACTCCTTCCAGCTTGATACCTCCGGATCGGCTATCAAAGAAACGCAGCAACAGATCAAATAACGTTGATTTGCCGGCCCCGGACGGGCCAACGAGTGCCAGTGTTTCTCCTGCACGGATGTGAAGGGTTAAATGATCGATTGCGAGTATATCGGGGCGAGAAGGATAGGAGAAGCACAATTGATCAATTTCAATATTACCCCTTACTTGAGGAAGTGGACTGGGTTCGTCGGGAGACTGAATCAGATTACGCGCTTGTAACAGTTCTATCGTGCGTTCCGCGGCACCTGCGGCGCGTTGTAGCTCGCCGATGACTTCTGAGATCGAAGCGACTGCGGAGCCCACAATTACGCTATAAAATACAAAAGCAGCCAATTCGCCGCCACTAATTCGACCCTCGATGACATCGATGCCACCGACCCATAGCATCAGGCCAACAGCACCCAGCACTAAGATAATGACGCTGGTGACGAGCAAAGCGCGTTGTTGCGTGCGCTGTTTGGCGACAGCAAAGGCATCTTCTACCTGATCGTGGAATTTGCGTTGATCAATCCACTGGTGATTGTAGGCTTGGACTGTTTTGATTTGTCCGAGGACTTCACCCACGTAAGCGCCCACTGCGGCTACTTTATCCTGGCTTTGACGCGATAGATGCCGTACTCGGCGGCCATAGATCAGAATGGGGACTACTACCAGCGGCACACAAATCATCACCAATGCGGTTAGTTTTGCATTTGTAATGAATAACCAGATAATTCCTCCCGTCATCATAATCAAATTGCGTAACGCGAATGATACGGAGGATCCAATCACAGTTTGCAATAAGGTCATATCGGCGGTCAGGCGCGACTGGATTTCGAGACTGCGGTTTTCTTCGAAAAAACCGGGATGCAAGTGGATCAAATGATTGAATACTTGGTTACGGATATCCGCAATGACTCGCTCACCGAGCCAGGTGACCCAGTAGTAGCGAGTAAATGTACCGGCAGCCAGTGCAATCACCAACAGTAAAAATATCCCTACGTATTGACTCAGTAAATCTTTGGATTGTGTTGCAAACCCCTGGTCGATGAGCAAACGGATGCCTTGTCCGATCGAGAGAGTAATCGCCGCAGTAAAGAACAGAGCCAGAAAACTGTATATAACTTGGCGTTGATAAGGTGCGATAAACTGTGCTGCTATTTTGATAGCCCGCCAGCGGCTTTGAGAATTTTGGGGAGAATCTGCCATGAATCTTCGTTACTAAAAAAGAATGGGTTGTGGGTTGGGTATGGACTTGGTGCTAAGACATCTTGTTGCTACGCAATGATGTGCTAGTTCTGAGATCATCCGATGATGAAAAGGGAGCGTGATGCTCCCAGGTCTTGTGAACTTGAAAGGAGAAAAACCGTGTTTTAATCGCTGCGCTTGGTTACTTCTAGTAAATGATAGCCAAACTGCGTTTTAACCGGGCCTTGCACTTCACCTACCGGTGCACTGAAAACCACCGTATCAAACTCCTTAACCATCTGTCCGCGACCGAATTCACCCAAGTCGCCACCTTGTTTTCCGGATGGACATAATGAATGCTCATGCGCCAATTGACCGAATTCCGCGCCATTCTCAATTTCAGCTTTCAAGCTGTTACATTGTTCCTCAGTTTTTACTAAAATGTGACGCGCACTGGCTCGTGACATAAGACTCTCCTATATTTTTAGAAAATACCTGTGTTACAGACCGCATTTAAACATAGATTGGCAAGATTATTAAGGTGCTGTGCTTTTTTTATGGATATATTCTCGATATAAAGTTGGCCTTGGATGAGTCTCGTTTGAATATTTGTCAGTTAGATAAGCAATTTACAAAAAATTCTAGCAAAAAATCGTTGAGTGTGATTGCATCAATGGATTGACAGCATGCTTCACAGTTGGCTTAAACAATTAGGAGTAAGTGTTGAATGGCACAGCGAGACCATTGTGTGCATTTATTTCAGATGATCCGAATATTGTGGAGTTTTTAACCCCTTGGGCGTTTTATAAAACAAAACGCCCAAGGTTGAGTGAGTTAATTGGATTATTTACTCAATGACATCAATGCCCGTTGAGAATCCGACTTGTACACCGACTAAACTGATGGCAAGATCCGCGCCGCCGATGACGTCGGCAGTAAAGATTTCTGTCACATCGTTAAACGAGAGTTGGGCCAGTGTAAATGCCTGATTTCCACCGATTGTTAAATCTGCATCAATCGATGAGATGTCAATTTTATCGCCTTCGCCCCACTTGAAACTGTTGATAGTATCCGGCGTGGCTACTGGGCTTTCAGTGACATTGATGAAGTCAAAGGTATCCACTCCCAGTCCACCGAATAGATTATCTTGACCTAATCCACCCACAATAAAATCATTGCCGTCGTCGCCACTGATGGCATCGTCGCCTTTTCCGCCGTTCAAGGTATCGGCGCCGCCGCCGCCTTTGATCGTGTTGTTAGCGCTGTTGCCGGTTACGTTGTCATTGCCATTGCCCATGAGGGCATTTTCGAAGCCTTTGTAGCTTTCTCCCCCAAAGTTTGTCAATCCGGTTCCCATATTGAATGTATAGTTGCCATTAAAAGCGGTATGATTAATGGTGTCGATGCCGGCATCCCCATTCATGGTTTCTGGGCCAAGCCCCGAGTACATAGTGTCATCCCCCGCATCTCCATCGTAGGTTCCGCCGTCGCCGTCTGAGGTGATAGTGTCGTTTCCAGCGCCGCCTTTTAACGTATCAACACCGCCGCCGCCAGTCAGCGTATCGTTACCCAATCCGCCGCTAATCACGTTGTCAAAGTTATTGCCGGTGACGATGTCATTCCCATCGCCCATGATGGCGTTCTCGAAATTGAGGTAGGTTTCGAGTCCAAAATTGGTTAGTCCGGTTAACATATTGAAGGTGTAATTACCATTGAATGCTCTGTGGTCGATAGTGTCGACGCCGATTCCTCCATCCATAGTTTCAGTACCAATACCCGAGAACATCAGATCATTGCCCGCATCGCCGTTATAGATTCCACCGTCGCCATCGGAGAGGATATTGTCGTTACCGTCGCCACCATTTAGTTGATCGACGCCATTGCCGCCGCGCAGAGTATCATTGCCATACTCTCCGTAAAGAATATCAGTGCCATCACCTCCGTTAAGCGTATCATCGCCAGAATTACCATTGAGAACGTCAGTGCCTGAACTGCCGTTGAGCGTGTCATTGCCATTCTGACCGTTGAGCGTGTCATCGTCATTCCCGCCGGTGATCGCATCATCGCCATCGGCGCCACTGATAAAGTCGTTGCCAGAGAAACCATTAATGGTATCGCTGAAATTAGTTGGAAAACCGGTTACTCCGGCAGAAATAAAGCCGAATGTGATAGTGTCATTGCCATTTGTGCCATTGATAATTGCCATTTTGTATCTCCCTGGATATCCATGAAAAATTAATAGTGAATTAATCGTCTTATCCTATCTAATGCTGTCTCCATGCGTGAGAAAGGATTGGTTTAAATTTATGTAGCTTTATGTTTTATATTGACTTATTGCATATTACTGGTAGCACTATAACCGGTGAAACTATCTAACTCAATAGACATTATTCCTAATCAATAAGGACATTTATTCAGAATTTTATGCTTGATAATTAAGATACTTGTCCAGGTTTTATACTGAATAAAACGAACTTAAGCAAAACAATATTCATCGTAGTCATCACAAAATCTCTTTTTTATTTTTTGATGACGAGAGATGCAGCTGCAAGTACCTGATTGCTTCTCATCAATGATGGATTGTCTTCAGTGCTTACTAGAATTATATGAGGTGTGTGGTTTGTGCCATAAGACTTTCTTGTGTTTTTATAAATGTATCTCTGTTACATGGTACATTTAAGCTAGTCTGATGAGCTGATGAAAACATGATTCCATTTTTGCTCCAATTCAGGTAATAGAGGTTTCGATGAATTTAAAAGCTGTTTCCTTATTCAGTGGTGTCGGCGCACATGCTTGAATTATCTAATATCAATAAAGGCTACGCGGAAGGGCGGAAGGTATTGACTAATTTATCGTATACCCTGAAGGCAGGCGAATACGTTGCCATCATGGGGGATTCCGGTGTGGGCAAATCAACGTTGCTAAACTTGATTGCTGGTTTGGATACGCCGGATTCCGGTGAAATTCGCATCAATGGGGTTGCCATTTCATCGCTGGATGATGATGCCTCCACGCAACTGCGGCGCGAACAATTTGGTTTCATCTTTCAAGCATTTCATGTCTTGCCGCATCTTACGGTGAGTCAGAACATTGCGCTGCCGCTGCTATTGAACGGAGCCTCGACCGAGCGTGTCGAGCAGATGCTGGCTGAAGTCGGTTTAAGTGGTCGTGGACATCATTTTCCACGTCAATTATCCGGTGGAGAATTGCAGCGCGTTGCGATTGCGCGGGCACTCATCCATCGGCCTAAATTGGTTCTTGCCGATGAACCGACCGGTAATCTCGACCCGGATACTGCCCACGACATTCTCCAGTTAATGCGTGCTGAAATCAAAGCCAATGGAGCTTCAGGCATCATTGTGACGCACTCTCATGCGGCGGCTGCGACGGCGGATGCCATTTTGAATTTGACCAAGGATGGCTTGCATCCGGCGCATGCTGGACATAGCCAATGAAATCGGTGTCTTTATCGCGCTGGTTGTTATTGGGTGAATGGCGTGCCCATATTTTGCAAGTGATCGTCGCTGTCGCGGCCATCGCAACCGGCGTAGCGCTGGGATACTCGATTCACCTTATCAACACAGCAGCTTTCAATGAGTTTTCAGCAGCTAGCAAAAACCTCTCCGGGCAATCGGATTTGCAGGTGCATGGCAGGTCTGCATTTTTTGATGAGTCACTGTATCCGATGCTTGCCAAGTATGAAGGAGTGGCGCTGGCAAATCCGGTTCTGGAATTGGATGTGGTGATGCCGAATAAGCTACAAAACAGAAATGATCACAAGCTCAAGATCGTGGGATTGGATATGTTTCGTGCCACCCAGATTTCACCTGATTTACTCGGGGTGCCAGCAGAAGGCAAGCGACTGGATGGACTGGCCGACGATGCCATTTTTCTATCGTCGGCAGCAATGGAGTGGTTGCAGGTTGAGCAGGGTGAAGTATTGTCATTGAACGCCGGATTGCAAACCATCACTTTGCGTGTGGCTGGCGGACTGGTGCGCGCACGGAGCGGGCAACGCATTGCGGTGATGGATATCGGTGCTGCGCAATGGCGTTTCCAGCAGTTTGGCTTATTGTCGCGTATCGAATTGAAACTCAAGCATGGTGTCAATCATGCAGCTTTTAAAGCTGAGTTGACGAAACAACTGGGTGATCAGTATTTGGTGACTGAGGTGACGGATCAGGAAACACGAATTACCAATATGTCGCGTGCGTATCGAGTCAATCTCAATATGCTGGCGCTGGTAGCACTGTTTACCGGTGCGTTTTTGGTGTTCTCCACGCAGGCGCTGTCCGTCATTCGGCGACGCCAGCAGTTTGCCATGCTGCGGGTGTTGGGTTTTACGCATCGGCAGTTATTGCGGCAAATTGTCCTGGAAGGCGCGCTTCTGGGCATGATCGGCCCATTGCTGGGCTTGGGTTTGGGGTATGCGATTGCGGCGATGGCCATTCAGTTTCTGGGCGGCGATCTGGGCAGCAATTTTTTTCCGGGGATTAAGCCGAGTATTGATTTCAATCTACTGGCTGCGTTGGCATTCTTTTTGATTGGACTGGGCGTGACTGTATTGGGAAGCATGGCGCCGGCGTTTGAGGCTGTGCGAGCCAAGCCTGCCCTTGCGCTCAGATCGGGGAGTGAAGATGCTGCCCTATCTAAATTATCGACTCCCTGGTTTGCCATGTCTTGTTTGATGCTGGCCATGTTATTTACCCAGCTTCCTCCCGTCTTCGAATTGCCGATATTTGGCTATTTGGCTATTGCTCTGCTGCTTATCGGCGGTATTGCCTTGATGCCGCGTTTTGCCGCGCGAATCTTTACTGGCTTGCAAAATGTAAGGGGCGCGCAAGCCGGCGCTATGGTGACATTGGTGCTGGCACGCCTGGCGAATGCGCCTAATCAAGCGGCGATCGCACTGGGCGGCATTTTGGCGAGCTTTAGCCTGATGGTGGCGATGGCGATCATGGTCACGAGTTTTCGTGTATCAGTGGATGGTTGGCTGACGCATGTATTGCCAGCCGATTTATATGTACGCACGGTGTCCGTCGGAGACCGGGGCGGATTCCAATTGAGCGAGCAAAAGGCTATGGCTGGGTTGTCCGGTTTTGAGCGGGTGGATTTTTTCCGTACCCAGCAATTAAGACTCGATCCCGGTCGACCCGAAATCATGTTGATTGCGCGCCCCATCGACAGTATCGATCCGCGCAATACTTTGCCCATGGTTGATGATGCGATGGCGCCTACTGTATTGCCAGAGGGCATCACGCCCATTTGGGTGTCTGAAGCGATGGTGGATTTGTATGGGTATCGTCCGGGGGAAAAGGTTTCGCTGCCGATTGGCAAAGCTGCAGGCACCGTTTTCAATGAGTTTGTGGTTGCCGGCGTGTGGCGCGACTATGGTCGTCAATTTGGTGCGGTACAAATGCAATTAGCCGATTATCAGCGGATAACCGGCGATACGAGTGTCAATAATCTGGCTGTGTGGCTAGGGTCTGGGGTAACTTTGGATGCCGCCATGGCTAATTTGCGGCAATTGCCTTTTGGGGCTGCATTGGAAATATCAAAATCGCGGGATATGCGCGCACTGAGTCTGGAAATTTTTGATCGCAGTTTTGCGGTGACTTATTTATTGGAAATAGTGGCGGTTGTGATTGGTTTGCTGGGCGTGGCAGCCAGTTTTTCAGCGCAAACGCTGGCTCGCGCGAAAGAGTTCGGTATGCTGCGGCATATCGGCGTCATGCGGCGACAAGTCCTAGTCATGCTGGCAGCTGAAGGCGGCTTGTTGACGGCACTGGGTATCGTGTTGGGTTTTGTATTGGGATGGGCTATCAGCTTGATTCTGGTATTTATTGTCAATCCACAGTCTTTTCATTGGACGATGCAATTGCACTTGCCGTGGAGTTGGTTGATGATGGTGGCTGTCATCATGCTGGTTTCTGCAGCAATGACGGCACTGATTGCCGGACGACGGGCAGTTTCCGGTAATGTGATTCGTGCTGTGCGGGAGGATTGGTAATGAACATGAGTAAACGTTGGGGTCAGTATGATTCGCTGTCTTTGATCAGGACGATTATCCTGCTGTTTAGTCTGTTTGCTGCCAATACGCTGGCCGAGCCTTCCCGGTTGATGCCGGTTGTGCCCGGTCATGTATTGATCTTTCCGCATGATTATGGCGCACATCAGGATTTCCGGATTGAATGGTGGTATATGACGGGCTGGCTGGAAACTGAAGATAAAAAGCCATTGGGCTTTCAGGTGACATTCTTTCGTTACGCCACGGATCAGAATCACGAGAATCCGAGCCGTTTCGCTGCGAAATATTTAATCATCGCGCATGTGGCCTTGTCGGATCCTGCGGTAGGCAAATTGATGCATGCAGAAAAAACCGCCCGGGAAGGCTTCGATCTGGCCTACGCGAAACCCGGCAATACCGATGTGAAACTGGATGAATGGACATTGGTGCGCGAGGAGGATGGGCGCTATCTGGTGGATATGCGCACCGAAGATTTTGGCTTGCAGTTAGCGTTGACGCCGACACAGAAAGTGTTGCTGCAAGGAGAAAACGGTTTCTCCCGCAAAGGCCCGGAGCCGGAACAAGCCAGTTATTACTATAGCGAACCTCACTTGAGGGTAACCGGTACTGTCTTGCGGCAGAGTAAGCCGGTGGCTGTCAGTGGCAGTGCCTGGCTGGATCATGAATGGTCGACTGCATACCTTGACCCCAATGCAGATGGCTGGGACTGGGTGGGTGCCAATCTGGATGATGGCTCTGCACTGATGGCTTTTCAGATTCGAGGCAAGAATGGCGGAAAGGTGTGGGCGTATGCTGCGCTACGTGATCCATCGGGACATGTCAGGTTTTTCAGTCCTGAGCAGGTGGAATTTGCTCCCTCTCGAACTTGGCAATCACCGCATACCGAGGCGGTTTATCCGGTTGCTATGCATATTCGCACCGGTGACATTGAATGGCAACTGACGCCACTACTGGATGATCAGGAGTTAGATTCGCGCCAATCAGCCGGAGCAGTTTACTGGGAGGGCGCGGTGACATTGACCAAGGACCGGCAACCTGCGGGGCGCGGTTATCTTGAACTGACAGGTTATGTGAAGCCTTTAGCGCTATGAATGCAAGGCGCGATACAGTTTTCGCGCTTCTTCTTCCTTTAGCGTGTCGTTGATTTCACGCATGATGCTGTTTAAGTCGACGGCTTTCTCAGTCTGTGCGAAATGTCCCGTCAAAATACTCTCTGGAAGTAATTTTCCGCTTTGGTAGAGCGACCAAATCTCCCTGCCATAATCAGTGGCCAGCAAATCCGGTGCAAACTGGCCGAAGTAAACTGTCATATTTTCGACGTCCCGCAACAGCATTTTACTGGCTTGGTTGTTGGCAGCAGCATCAATCGCTTGTGGTAGATCAATGATAACCGGGCCTGTGCTGTCGACTAGCACGTTGTATTCCGACAGATCGCCGTGAATAATGCCGGCGCAAAGCATACGTACTATTTGCGTAATCAATTGACGATGATAATCGCGCGACAGTTCTGCCGTCAGCGCTAAGTCGTTGAGTCGTGGGGCGGCATTGCCACCGTTGTCGGTTATCAGTTCCATCAGGAGTACCCCTTCATGGAAGTGATACGGTTTGGGCACGCGTACACCGGCCGCAGCGAGTCGATACAGGGCATCCACTTCGGCACTTTGCCAGGCTTCTTCTTGTGCTTTGCGGCCATATCGAGAACCCTTTTCCATGGCTCTGGCACGACGGCTGTTTTTTACCTTGCGGCCTTCGGTGTAGTCCGTGCTCTGGCGGAAACTGCGTTTGTTGGCTTCTTTGTATACTTTGGCGCAGCGGATTTCCTCCCCACAGCGAACTATGTAAACCGAAGCTTCTTTGCCACTCATCAATTGTCGGATAACCTCATCGACAAAGCCATCCTGGATTAACGATTCAATTCTTTTGGGAGTTTTCATTGGGAAATACTACGCTTATATTTTGGTGTTCATCTAAAAGGCAGCTCATATTTTAAATGAAGTGTATTGTCTGAAAATGCCTAATCATTATATCGACATATGCACTTTTTGTAATATTCTTAGCGAATAATATTTTGTTAAGCAGGGAGTGACTCATGTTTCCTGTATGATATCGAAAGCGAACAATCGATGACCACTCGAATCCAGTTGAGTGGAGAATTTTATTAAGAAGCTGTAAAAATGTCTGAATGTTCAAATCAAATAATCCATTTTGAAAAAGGAAAATACGATGAGCGAGAAATCAATCAAAGAACAATTGCAAGCTGAATTGGCAAATTTGCAATCAATAGTCGATGAAGTTAAGTTGCAGATGCACCTTGGAGCGAAGGAAGCCCAGGATAAGATGCAGCCTCACCTCGATGAACTTGAGCAGGAATTAATGCAGGCCAAGGAAAAATGGGATCAGTTTGAAAGCAGTTCAGAAAGCGCATGGGAAGACATTCAAGCCGGACTTAGAAAATCCCTGAAAGCTATGCAACAAGCCTTCGAAAAAGCACAAAAGCATTTTCCAGATCAAGACAAGTAGTTTTTGTCTGTGAACAGATGCTGGCGCCTTGATTGTCCTGTCGGAACAAGAATAGTGGAATGGGTGTATTTTCCTTTCTAAAATGAGGCCAAGGCGCCAAGGAAAGTGCTTCACGGTGATCATGACCACGCCATCATAACTGCGTGCATTCGTCAAAATACCCATTCCGCACCGTACCGTCATTTCTAAGTAGATAAGTGAAAAGCGTAATCCGGAACCGACGATATTTGTAATGTGTGGAAGATTACACGTCTGATTGGGAAAAAAATGCTCAACTGGCGTTTCGCTTTTAATTAAAACGCTCCCCATCCCAACAACGTTCCATCCCTTTGTAATGCATGGGAAGAATAAAAACTTAGGAGTAATCTACTGCAGATCCTAAAAATATATTCCTTTTTGCTTTTAACTGAGTTTCTTGTCAATCGTTCCGAGATTCGCTATCTGTTCAGGTAACAGAATGCTTATACATGAGCCATAAAATAACCACGCGCTATAGCTATTAGCTTTTTGTTTGTCAGAAAATTATTGCTATTTACAGTAATTCGCGTAGCTTATTCATATTCTGGTTATTTCCTTTTTGTTGTTTAATTTTATAGAAAAAATGATGTATATCTATTCGAGTTACTTAACATCCATGTTGCAGTATGGCGTATTTTTTAGCGTAGTGTTTGCTATCGCCGGTTGTTCGATTTCCTATAGTTCAAAAAGCATTTCCGATTCGACCAGTTCCATTGTCAGTAGCCCTTCTTCAATGTCTGGCAAGAACAAGCAATACGAGAATGAAGTGGCGGATTATACGATGGCGTATGTGAGATCTTCCCAGCCGAATGCCAGTTACGCGACCTTCCTTAAAGGGCTGAGTGAGGTGGCTGCAAAAGAAGGCGTTACCAACTGGGAGCAAGATTCATTGACTTATATTGGTATCGGGAAAGGCTTGAAGAAAGCGAATGTGGAAGGGGTTGCCTATGAAACATACCAAAAGAATTTTGCAGAAGGCGATGCCACAAGAATGGAAGAAATTCAGATGGGTTATGAGTCCGAGAAATAATAGCGTGTTCTATTTATACCTTGTTTTTTGCTGAACAGGTTCGCTGTTTTTGCGCTTTATCCATGCGCTTTAGCTGGATTATTCATACGGTGCTGGTGGCGATATTGCTATGCCCAATTTGGGTTTCTGCAGCATCGTTTGAATACCTATATGTGGAAGCCAATGAAGGAAATTCCAGTGGCGGGCATAGTGCCCTACAATTCGGCGATGAAATATTTCATTATCAGCATCATGATTCCGGTTTAATCCGTCTGTTCAAGCAAGATAAACAGGAGTTTCATTTTCAGTATCGCTTTTTGCAGAATCGTCGTATTCATCTGAGCCAGGTTGAAGTATCCGAAGAGACTTTTCGTCTACTCAGAGATCATTTTAAGGTGCAGTTTCTGGCGCAGGATCAGCAATTCAAACAACTGCAATGGTTGCATAAAGATCGTGCGTTGTTGCATCGATGGTTAAATCAGCAGGATACCGCTGATGCTGCATCGGTTTTGCGATTAAATGCAGTCGGCCTTTTTTATGTTGAAGGGGAATTGGATCGCCAACAAAAGAACGAGCATAGCGGGTCGGTCGATGGTTTGCCATCTCAATCATCGCCCCTTCTGGGAAGGTTGCGAAGAAAGATCGAGCAGCATTATGGCCAGGACTACCTTCTACATCGTCGTGAACAAATTGTCTCGCAAATTAAGGCCTTAACACCCAGTCATTGGCTTTCCGAGCAGCCGATATTATCAAAAGATAATTTTCCTCCAGCCATTCATTCCTTTGCAGAGCGTTATACGGATTATGTAACTGGACTGGTTGCTATTAGAGTGCTGGAGGATGAGTCGATGTTACGACCGGATGCTTTCTTCGTATCACACGAAGGCGTGACTTCGCAAGAAAAGGAGTTGTTGGGTAAATTACGTGAGCAACTGACTGTCAGTCTGATCAAATCGCTTCATTCCGGACGGCCCGATTGGGGCTATGCTGTTTTAGTGAATATCTCCCGATTATTGACAGTTGATCTTTCATTGCGGTTGGGAGTGTGGGTGTTTGTTGACGATTTTGGTATGGATAACGAATGGGTCAATGCTGATGAATTTGCTCAATATGCAGAACATATGCAAACCCAGATTCACGATGCTCGGGCTAATTGGATGCAGATGCGGCAAGTATTGCTAGACACTGGTAGTCTTACCGAAGCTAACTATAGCAAGCTTGAAATGTCCGCTAACCGATATTTTGAATTGCTGAAAGGTAAGCATCAACAAGCCATCCGATTTATCGGCGAAGAAGCATTGCCCACTAAGAGTATTGGTGTGCCGGATTGGATTGCTCCCGAATTAACGTCACAACAATTAACATCAGCTTTAAACGAGTTGGGTAGTTATGAAAGTAAGCTCCTCCAGGAATTGGCAAAGCATTACCGGTACGACTTGATTACCCGCAATTGCGTGACTGAATTGTTTAGAACCATTGATCAGGCTTTGTTGCCGCCTAGCAAAACGGATGCTGATCCAGCGGAGCGGGCCGAGTTCATCAAAGAAGAATCGATGAAGCGCCTAGGTGGTTACATCTCTGCAATGCATAACTTTATACCTTTTGTCTCATTTCACTCGGTAAAAACGCACTATAAGGTAACGAGCAGTGTCGTTTTAGATTCTTATCGTGATCAACAATTACAAAAAATGGCCACTCAGAACGACCGATGGAAGGCTCACTTGCGTGAATCCAATACGCTCACCAGCACTTTGTATACTTATCATCCAGATGATGCTTTTTTTGTGTTCTTTACCGATGGCGATCTAGTTGTTAGGCCTATTGGGGGTTTATTCAATACTGCCGCAGGTATCGGCCAAAGCATATGGGGGTTTTTAAGTTGGCCATTTGATGCCGGCAGAAACCTTCAATCAGGAGCAAAAGGAATTTTAATGAGTCTGCCGGAATTGCTATTTTTCAATATGCGTAAAGGAAGCTACAAATATTTATCCTACCATCGGTTTGTGAATGATCAAGCACCGAAATATTGATTTCCTACCTGATAGGGTATGTTCTGGGTTGATTTTTTAGAAACGACTGGAACTAGATCAGGCAATGGAATTTTGAAGGTTTCAGTTTGAGAACTTAAGAATGTGCTTGCTTTACACTTCTGCATCGGTCATGATGCTTTGAGATTGGGCATACAATAAATATTCAAGAAGCCATTAATGAAAGTAACTAAATTCCGCTCTATTTTTTCACCCGCATCCAAGCAAGAACGAACTAAGAATTTTGAAAATTATTGGCTCTTTACTCAACACCATAATGGTGAATTGCTAGAAGATGACAAAGATTTAGTAAAAAAACGTTCTAAATTCGAATTCTTCCAAGATAATCCCGTTCAGTTACGGACACCGCTAGTTAATCCCGATGCATTCTATCGTAATTATATTACGATGCAGGATGATCCCAAGGCTTTGGATAGCATGACGTTGATGTTAACGAGCATGTATAAATTTGCACGGCATGAGTGGGTCGGTATTAAAGGTGCTTGGGAGGTTGTGCCCAATATGGCCAACTCACATTCGATTGAAGATAAAATCAGCCGCGTGCATTTGGCTGAAGAATTTTGTCATGTTCGCTTGTTTGATGAGATGCTGCGGACTTGTGGTCTGGATAAAGTGGAGTGGGTGCCGCTCAGCCCAATTAAAGAAAAGATTTATGAGCAGTTTCCTAAATTTCCTGATTTTTTACTGGATACACCCGCTTTTGTGACGGAACTAATGGGAGTTACTTATTATTGCCATTTGAATCGTTTGATCGATGAACTGTTGGTGGACGAACCTGAGGTTCAGATGCGCTTAAAAGAACTGCTCGATGAAATTACTATTGATGAAGTGGCTCATGTGGGGCAGCGTAGAAATTTTATCGGCCCTATCGGGATACAAGTTTCTAAATGGTTAGTTAAACCTTTTTACACAATGTTCTTTAACGATATTCCGGAAGTTGCCAAATTATTTGATGTGAAGCAAATGATAAAAGATGGCGAATCATTCGACTTCAATCAATTGCCCGATTACATTGTCGAGAAAAGCTGGATTCCTTCTTACTGCAAAGTTTAGTAATTCTTAGGCGGCACAAGTTCTAAATATACCTTTGTTAAGGCATCATATTACGGGGTACGGTTTTGCTTAGATTTCAATTCGGGTACCCAGCTCAAGGACACGATTAGCGGGCAATTTGAAGTACTCAGCCGCATTACTGGCATTTTTTGCCATCATAGCAAAAATCCGTTCCTGCCATTGAGTCATTCCGCCACCAGGACTGGGTACAATAATCTCCCGGCTTAGAAAATAAGATGTTTTCAGTGGCTCGAACTCAAGTTCAAGTTGCTTGCACATTTCCAGTGCAAACGGTAAGTCTGGTTCTTCCTTGAAGCCATATCGGACAGTTATTTGATAGCAACTCCCTATCAGTGGTTTTGTCGTTATTTGTAAGAATTCCTAGTGTTGTTTACAGTATTCAGGAGAATACTGTAGATGAACATACATAAACGCACTCGTTTAACCTTATGAGATGGCCAGGAAATCTGGCGGCTTTATCAAACCCGGCTGTGGAAAGTAGTGCAGCTGGCAGAACACTTCTACGTCAGCCGGCCAACGATTTATGACGTACTGAAACGAGCCAGACTCCAGGAATTTGCCCCGCGTAACAGTACCAATCAGCGCTTCAAGACACTGCAGTATGGCCTCAAACGCTTAGCCAAGGTGGAGCAAACCATCCAGGAACGCCTCAATCGTGAAGCGAAACGCTATAACAAATCTTACCCGGGCGAGCTCGTTCACCTCGATACCAAGCGGCTTCCATTATTGAAAGGACAGTCTGCCAATGAACCTCGCGAGTACCTATTTGTGGCCATCGATGATTTCTCCAGGGAGCTGTATGCCGATATTCTTCCCGATAAAACTCAGCATAGTGCAGCTTGCTTTCTCACAGGCACTGTTGCTCAATGTCCTTACCAGATCGACTATGCTTATTCTGACAACGGCAAAGAATTTAAAGGAACTGACGG
>JAMXAE010000229.1 GCA_024281695.1 Nitrosomonas sp.
AAACCCGTGGTGCCAATCACAATCCTCACTCCGCCTACTCGACATGCAGCAAGATGCGCCAGTGTACCTTCGGGGCGCGTGAAATCGATCAAATGATCACACCCTTTCAGAGCATTTACAAAATCGCTAACGATAGGAATACCGCAGCTGGCACCGATGAGTTCCCCTGCATCCTTGTTTAGATAGGGACTACCTGTCCGTTCTAATGCAGCAGAGAGCTGCATGTCGGGTGCTTGTGCAACCGCTTCCAGTAATGTGCGACCCATCCGCCCGGAGCTACCGGCAATAGCTATCTTTTGAGTTATCATTTTATTCCTGCATCATTTTTTAGTAAAAATCTAATGTTAATGAATCGCTTATTTTGATTCCATATTATCTGGTTTGGCTGTTTCCAGATTAGGATTAGTTTCAGCAGGCTTAGGTTTGATCGGATCTTTAGTAAACTGCAGATAATTCTCAATATTGACCAACTTGTCATCGTCAAAAAAAATAGTCAATCTTTTTTGCTCAACCAAATCACCTTTCTCACGAAACAAATACACATAATCCCATCGATTATCACGGAAAGCATCGACGATCAGCGGCGATCCCATCACAAAGAGAACCTGCGATTTAGTCATGCCCGGTTTTAGTTTTTCCAACATTTCTTCTGTGACAACATTACCTTGTTGTACATCAATTCTATATAAAATGTGTGGAAGGAATGAGCATCCTGTAAGTACAAGGAAAATCAATAGTATTGAAGCTTTTGCAACCATTTTATTGATATTATATGTTTCCAAAGTGTGCATAGCACTATATGATACAGCAAATTATTTTCTGAATAGAGATAACCATGAATAACTCAGGCGATCTGAAAAGTATAGATCTCAAAAATATTGGTCTAAAAACGACTTTGCCACGACTCAGAATATTGAATTTATTTGAGCATAGTAGCGTACGCCACTTATCTGCTGAAGATGTTTATAAAGAGCTCATCAATGATGGTGAAGACATTGGGTTAGCGACTGTTTATCGTGTTTTAACCCAGTTTGAACAAGCAGGATTGCTAGAGCGGCATCATTTTGAAAGTGGTAAAGCGGTCTTCGAGCTGAAGGGCGACGGCCATCATGATCATTTGGTGTGCTTGCAATGTGGTCGTGTGGAAGAGTTTTATGATTCGGAAATAGAAAAACGCCAGATAGCTATTGCTAAAGAACGGGGGTTTAAGCTACAGGAGCATTCGTTGTCGCTCTATGCAGATTGCGTTAAGCCGGCTTGCTCTCATAGAAAATAACAAAAAAATGCATGTGCTTGTCATAAGCCATTTCACTGAAATTAAACTTTCCTTACTCCATCGATTAAGTTGTCAATGCACATTCTTAATGATTCTGGTGTTTTCTAGCTGGATGACTGTACACGATGCCTATGCAGATAATAACAGTCATTTTAGTGAATGTATTGCCAGAATAGGATCTCAAGCGCGAGCAGACGGTATTTCTGATAAAACAGTTCAACAAGTATTGAGTAAGCTTAGATACATTCAACGCGTCATTGAACTGGATCGTCGTCAGCCTGAGTTTACGCAAACATTTGCCAATTACTTTAATACGCGAATTAATGACGAGCGCATTCAGCGTGGGCGGGAATTACTTTCGAAATATCATGCATTACTGAATCAGATTCAACAGGAAACAGGTGTTCCGGCACAATACCTAGTCTCATTCTGGGGATTGGAAACAAGTTATGGAGGACATTTCGGTGACTGGTATGTTCCAGATTCATTAGCGACTCTGGCTTGCGATACACGTCGTAGTACCTTTTTTACACAAGAATTGGTGAATGCAATGCGCATACTTGATGCAGGAGATATTTCTCCTGATCGAATGATTGGCTCATGGGCAGGCGCCATGGGGCATATGCAATTCATGCCATCCACCTTTTTACGTTACGCCAAAGATATGGATGGTGATGGACGTCGCGATCTATGGAACAGTATTCCAGATGCTATGGGGTCTGCTGCAAATTTCTTGCAGCAATTAGGATGGATTCCTGGTCTGGCTTGGGGACGGGAAGTACGATTACCGCCATCATTTGATTATTCATTGGCTGGACGAGATCAAATGCTGAGTCAGGCTGAATGGGCAAATCTAGGGGTTACTGCAGCTTCTGGAGCAGAGCTAGCACCGACTGAACAAAAAGCTGCATTGATTGTTCCTGCCGGTCATCAAGGACCAGCTTTCCTTGTAACAAAGAATTTCTATATTATTATGCGGTGGAATCGATCTGAATTTTATGCGTTGTCAGTAGGCCACTTGGCGGATCGGATTGCGGGTGCAGGTGCATTACAGCGTACACCGCAGGTTGATTCGATAAAGATAACCCGTGAGCAAGTGCGCCAACTTCAAATGGATCTATCAGCGCTCGGTATTGATGCAGGTGAGGCTGACGGTGTACTGGGCTCCCTCACTCGCCAAGCAATCAGTCGTTTCCAACAAAAGACTCAGAGGATTGCGGATGGTCATCTAGATGCAGCATTATTGCTCGCTATTCGTGAAGCAGTTAATAC
>JAMXAE010000015.1 GCA_024281695.1 Nitrosomonas sp.
GTCTGATGATTATCTGATTTTTAGACTATATAAATATTGTCTTGTGAGTGGTTAAATTCAATATTTCTTTAATAACTTTCGTTTAAGTTCGGCGAATGTCGTCAAAAATATATACATTTCCATTATGAAGGTACATAATTGACAGATGGATTCGAGAAATGCAAATGCTAGAAATATTTTGATTGTTCATGGCCCCAATTTAAATCTATTGGGGACTCGTGAACCGGAGATTTATGGTGGTGTTACGCTGCAGGATATTAACAGAAATTTAAGTGGATTAACTGAAAATACAAGCGCGAAACTGGATTTTTTTCAAAGTAATGCTGAATCCGCTCTGATAGAGAGAGTGCAACAAGCTATGAGTGATGGTACAGATTTTATTATCATTAATCCGGCTGCATATACGCATAGCAGCATTGCTTTGCGTGATGCTTTGGCCGCTGTAAAAATACCATTTATCGAAGTGCACTTATCGAATATATACTCTCGTGAATCTTTTCGTCAGCACTCCTATTTCTCGGATTTGGCGATTGGTGTTATCAGTGGTTTGGGTGCGAAAGGGTATGAGTTGGCACTGGAATATGCATTAGCATCTCATTAACTAGATACGATCGACATTAAAGATAAATTGCTATTTAAATTCTTTTTGTACTGTGATCGTAAGCTTTAATTATCCTTACATGAAGCATCGTGGTTGATGAATAATTTTAGATTGTGTTGTTATTTCTATAGCTTGTTTGCGCTTATTGTTTATTGGTAACAGCGCTATTGTACTGAGTTGACTTTCTAGTTATTAACTTACCTTAAACGAGGCAGTGTCTCGGGAGATTGGATATGGATTTAAGAAAGCTTAAAAAGCTAATTGAACTGGTTGAAGAATCAAGTATTGCTGAATTGGAAATTACTGAAGGTGAAGAAAAAGTTCGCATCAGTAAATCTGGTTCTGCAGTACAAAATTATGCATTTATGCCGCCTGCTATGCACCCAGTCATGTCCTCTGCTCAACAGCAGATGCCAACACCTGTTCCGGAAGTAGATAAGGTTTCCGAGGTTACGGTTTCTGATAAGAATTCGATACCTGATGGTCATATCGTTAAATCTCCCATGGTTGGAACATTCTATCGCGCTGCCTCACCCGGAGCGAGTGCATTTGTAGAAGTCGGTCAGAGAGTCAATGTGGGCGATACTTTATGTATTATTGAAGCGATGAAGTTGCTAAATGAGATTGAAGCCGATAAAGCGGGCATTATCAAAGCGATCTTGCTGGAGAATGGGCAGCCGGTTGAATATGGCGAACCTTTATTCGTTATCCAATGATTGTCTGAATGAAGATCATATAAATAGGCTGGTCTCTTCTAAACCCATATTAAGATCTTTTGGATAAATATGTTTGAAAAAATTCTGATAGCAAATCGTGGCGAAATTGCCCTGAGGATACAGCGTGCTTGTCGTGCCATGGGTATCAAAACCGTTGCGGTGCATTCTGAAGCCGATGCAGAGGCGAAATATGTCAAGTTGGCCGATGAGTCAGTCTGTATTGGCCCGGCTCCTGTGGCACTGAGTTATCTTAACGTTCCGGCGATTATCAGTGCGGCAGAAGTGACAGATGCGGAAGCCATTCATCCGGGGTACGGCTTTTTGTCAGAAAATGCAGATTTTGCCGAGCGTGTAGAGAAAAGTGGCTTTGTGTTTATAGGCCCGCGCCCAGAAACAATTCGTCTAATGGGCGATAAAGTCAGCGCAAAAAATGCCATGAAAAAAGCTGGCGTCCCCTGTGTACCGGGTTCAGATGGCGCGTTGCCTGAAAATATCGACGAGGTGAAGAAGATTGCGCGGGAGATCGGTTATCCCATCATTATTAAAGCTGCTGGTGGTGGTGGTGGGCGCGGAATGCGAGTCGTGCACACCGAGGCGGCTTTATCCAATGCCGTTATCATGACGCGTAACGAGGCCCAATCAGCGTTTGGGAATCCGGTTGTTTATGCTGAAAAGTATCTGGAAAATCCACGCCATATTGAATTCCAATTATTGGTTGACGAACATGGCAATGCAGTTCATTTGGGTGAAAGAGATTGCTCCATGCAGCGTCGCCATCAGAAAATTCTCGAGGAAGCGCCGGCTCCCGGCATATCGGAAAAACTGCGTAATAAAATGGGCGAGCGTTGCGCCGAAGCCTGTCGCCGCATCAAATATCGCGGTGTTGGTACATTTGAGTTTCTGTTCGAAAACAATGAATTCTACTTCATTGAGATGAATACGCGTTTGCAGGTGGAACATCCCGTGACGGAAGCCATTACCGGAATTGATCTGGTGCAGGCGCAAATCAATGTTGCTGCTGGCCATGTATTACCCATCAACCAGAAAGATGTCAACATCAAAGGGCACGCGATAGAGTGCCGGATCAATGCCGAAGATGCTTACAAACTGACACCTTCCGCCGGGCGTATTACGCAATATCATGCACCGGGTGGGCCGGGGGTACGGGTCGATTCGCATGTCTATCATAATTACATGGTGCCGCCTTATTACGACTCCATGATCGGTAAGATCATTACTTATGGCGATACACGTGAACAGGCAATTGCGCGCATGCGAATTGCTTTGTCTGAAATGGTAGTAACCGGCATTAAAACAAATATTCCGCTACACCTGGATTTGCTCACTGACGCTTCTTTCCTGCGCGGTGGGGTTGCCATTCATTATCTGGAACAGAAGCTTGCTTTGCATAACAAAACTAATTAGTAGCTCAGTATTTGTTGGCTGTAGATCCCTACGGTTAATAGTTCCTACAAAGATATTGACCACAAATAACCTTTCTCTGTCCAAACGTGCCAATTATTAGCATGTCCTGGGTTACGCTTATCATCAAAACTGACGCGGCACATGCTGAATTACTGAGTGATGCGCTGTTTGAACAAGGCGCACTGTCGGTGGATATTCATGACGCAGCCGCCGATACGCAAGATGAGCAATTGCTGTTTGGAGAACCCGGGGAACCCAGCGAAGTAATTTGGCAGAATGCGGAAGTTTCTGCCTTGTTTAATAACGATGCGAATGTTGACCAAATTCTACGCAATATCACACGCACAGCGCAACTAGACAGCCGACCCGAGTGTCGTCTGGAGTCCGTTGAAGAACAGGACTGGGTGCGCCTAACCCAATCGCAATTTGATCCGATTCAAATATCTCCGCGTTTGTGGATTGTTCCAACTTGGCATCAATCGCCTGATCCGGCGGCCATTAATCTGATACTCGATCCTGGGCTGGCATTTGGCACGGGCAGTCACCCCACCACGCAATTGTGTCTTAGCTGGTTGGATCAAAATCTGCAGCAGGGAGATAGATTGATTGATTATGGTTGTGGTTCCGGGATATTAGCTATTGCAGCTTTAAAGCTCGGGGCGGATCATGTTATCGGCATTGATATCGACCCCCAAGCTCTTAAAGCCAGCCAAGAAAATGCACTAAGCAACCACTGTGATCCGGTGCAATTTATTTTTGCCACAACGCATCGAGTTGCTGAGAGGGAATTAGCTGTGCATGAACAAGTGGATGTGGTCGTGGCGAATATTCTGGCGAATCCATTAATCATACTGGCACCCATTCTTTCGCAAGTGGTCCGAAAAGAAGGTTATATTGTATTGTCGGGTGTTCTTCAGGAACAAGCAGAGGAAGTTAGAAATGTCTACCAACAATGGTTTGATATGGGCATTGCCAATGAACAAGCAGGTTGGGTGCTACTCACGGGAATCAAAAGATGAAATAATCCTTCCTTACGCCGGAACGGTAAATGCGGTTACAAACAGAATATAAGTTTTTATGACAATGGATTGCTCATCGTCACCCAACGCAATGAAATACATGGAGTAGAGTATGGCGCTAGTGACGCTCTGTCCTGGTTGTGGCACTACTTTCCGAGTGAATGCCGCACAATTGCAAGCCCACGGTGGTGAGGTGTGTTGTGGGCGATGTCAGCGTGTATTCAATGGGTTTTCCACACTGATTACCGTCAATGAATCGGAAATTGAATACCCGACTCAGTCTAATGATCAACCTGAATTCCAATCCGCATTTGAGTCTATCGACGCATCTGAAGCATCCTCACAAAGCAATGCTGGAATTGAGAATTTAAATACCGCCATGGAATGGCCGGTTTCTTCCGAATGGGATCGGAAAGAAATTCAAACGACCGATGGCTTGTTTGATGATGAGAAACCATCCAATCAATCACGCGGCTTATGGGAGTGGGCGAGTGTCTTTCTGCTGCTCGTGTTGATGGGACAGATAGCGCATACCTATCGAACAGAGCTGACCGTCATCGCACCAGAAATTAGACCTTATCTGGAACGTTATTGCGCAATCATTGCGTGCACGGTTCCTTATCCCCAGGACATCAGCCTGCTGGGTATTGAATCCTCTGAATTGCAAAAGAATCCAGTTCGACAGCCTGAAGTCACGACTTTGGTGGCAACCCTACGCAATCATGCCCCATTTTCCCAAGCCTGGCCCGCACTTCAGCTCTCATTACTGGATGTGGATGATCAACTCATAGCCAGTCGCATTTTTACAGCCCAGGATTATCTGCAAGAAGACAATGCAGCACTGCCATTTATTGAACCGCTGCATGAGATTGAAATTAGATTGGATTTTGATAGCAGCCAATTAAATGCACTGGGTTATCGCTTGCAATTGCTTTATCTGTAATAATCAATTTCATCGGTTTTGACAAAACAAGCTTGAACGGGATGCAGAAAGGGAACTGGATAGAAGCCAAAATAAGTAAATGGCTTGACAGCAAAGGTGGTGGCGCTAACAACCGACGCTGTAGACCGAAGCGGCTCAGGTATAATGGACAGCTCATTTTTTTACAACACAGCCAAATCCATGACTAAAGAATCCCGCAACGCCTTGTTAGAAAGTTTGTTTGCCCAGCGCATCCTGATTTTGGATGGTGCGATGGGTACGATGATTCAGACATTCAAACTGACCGAAGCGGATTTTCGTGGCCAACGCTTTGCCGATTTTCCGCATGATCTGCGAGGAAATAACGATTTATTGACGCTCACACAGCCGGAGGTTATTCGTTCGATTCATACGGGTTATTTGGAAGCGGGAGCGGATATCCTTGAGACCAACACCTTCAATTCCAATGCGCCTTCGATGGCGGATTATCACATGCAGGATCTGGTGTACGAGTTGAATTGCTCTGCCGCCAAATTGGCGCGTGAAGCTGCGCAGAGCTTCGAAGCAAAAACACCGCAAAAGCCACGTTTTGTGGCCGGCGTAATCGGACCAACCACCAAAACAGCATCCATTTCTCCCGATGTCAACGATCCGGGATTTCGCGGCATTACCTATGATCAATTAGTGACTGATTACACAGAGTCGATTCGCGGATTGGTGGATGGAGGCGTCGATATTTTGTTGGTCGAGACCATTTTCGATTCGCTCAATGCCAAAGCGGCGTTGTTTGCCATCGACCAATTTTTCGAAGATCATGGTGTTTGCTTGCCGATCATGATTTCAGTCACGATTACCGATGCATCTGGACGCACGCTGTCAGGACAAACGCCGGAAGCATTCTGGAATTCGATCAGCCATACCCGACCACTCTCTGTCGGCATTAACTGTGCTTTGGGGGCGGAGTTAATGCGCCCGTATATCGAAGAACTGGCTAGCGTCGCAGATGTATATACCAGCGTGCATCCCAATGCTGGCTTGCCTAATCCTCTGTCTGAAACCGGTTACGACGAATCGCCGGAATATACCGCAAACCAAATCAAAGGATTCGCACAATCCGGCTTTGTCAATATTGTGGGCGGCTGTTGTGGCACGACACCGGCGCATATCAAGGCAATCGCCCAAGCCGTTGCTGACATTGCCCCGCGCAAAATACCTGACATCCCCAAAAAATTGCGCCTATCCGGTTTGGAGCCCTTGAATATTGGCGATGATTCATTGTTTGTGAATGTCGGTGAACGAACCAATGTCACCGGTTCCAGAGCGTTCGCCCGTCTGATATTGAGCGATGATTATGCAGAAGCTTTGAATGTGGCGCGCAGCCAGGTTGAGAGTGGCGCGCAGATTATCGATATCAACATGGATGAAGCCATGTTGGATTCACAAAAGGCCATGGTGACTTTCCTGAATCTGGTAGCAGCCGAGCCGGATATCTGCAAAGTACCCATTATGCTGGATTCCAGCAAATGGACTGTGATTGAAGCCGGTTTGAAGTGCGTGCAAGGTAAATCCGTGATCAACTCGATCAGCATGAAGGAAGGCGAAGAAGAGTTCATCAAGCATGCCAGATTGGCGCGTCGCTATGGCGCAGCGGTGATTGTGATGGCTTTTGATGAACAAGGCCAGGCCGATACTTTGCAACGCAAAGTGGATATTTGCGCGCGTAGTTATCGTTTGTTGGTGGATCAAGTCGGCTTTCCGCCCGAAGATATTATTTTTGATCCGAATATTTTCGCCATTGCAACTGGGATTGAAGAACATAATAACTATGGTGTCGATTTTATCGAAGCCACTCGCATTATCAAAAAAACCTTGCCATATGCCAAAGTGAGTGGCGGAGTATCCAATGTTTCTTTTTCCTTCCGTGGCAACGAACCTATTCGCGAAGCCATTCATACGGCATTCCTGTACCACGCGATCAAAGCCGGTATGACCATGGGGATTGTCAACGCCGGGCAATTGGGTGTCTATTCGGATATTCCCGCAGAATTGCTGGAAAAAGTCGAGGACGTCATTTTGAACCGGCGTCCGGATGCCACCGAGCTTCTGGTTGAGTATGCGGAAAATTTCAAGGGCAAGAAAAAAGAACAGGTTGAAGACCTGGCGTGGCGCGAAGAGCCGCTGCAACAACGATTGACGCATGCGCTGGTCAGAGGCATTTCCACTTTTATCGTGGAAGATACTGAAGCCATGCGCGTCGAGATTGAAAAGAAAGGTGGACGCCCGATCCAAGTGATTGAAGGGCCGTTGATGGAAGGCATGGGGGTAGTGGGTGACCTGTTTGGCGCTGGTAAAATGTTTTTGCCGCAAGTGGTTAAATCAGCGCGTGTCATGAAGCAAGCAGTGGCGCACTTATTGCCTTTTATCGAAGCTGAAAAGAAGTTGTCCGGCGACAATAAACCCAAAGGAAAAATTGTTATCGCCACCGTCAAGGGCGATGTGCATGATATTGGAAAGAATATCGTGACAGTTGTTTTGCAGTGTAACAATTACGAAGTGATCAACATGGGCGTCATGGTGCCGAGTGCGCAGATTCTGGATATGGCGCGGCGTGAGAAGGCGGACATTATCGGTTTGTCAGGATTAATCACGCCTTCGCTGGAGGAAATGGCGCATGTGGCCAAAGAAATGCAGCGCGAGGGTTTTACCATTCCACTGCTGATCGGTGGCGCAACCACTTCACGGGTACATACGGCGGTCAAAATTGCGCCGCACTATGAAGGCACAACGGTATGGGTACCGGATGCCAGTCGTGCAGTAGGCGTATGCAGTAATTTGCTGTCGGAGGATTTGCAGGCAAATTACGCACAGGAAATCAAAGATGAATACGAAAAAGTGCGCGCGCAGCACAAAAACAAGAAAGGACCGGCAAAGCTGTTGACGCTAGCTGATGCGCGCGCCAATGCCTATCAAACTGATTGGACAAATTACCAATCATATCAACCCGAATTGATCGGTATCCGTACGCTGAATAATTATCCATTGGAAAAGATCGTTCCCTATATCGACTGGACGCCTTTTTTCCAGGCTTGGGAATTGGCTGGGCGCTATCCGGACATCCTGCAGGATGAAGTGGTCGGCGAAACAGCCAGCCAACTATTCCGCGATGCGCAGACGATGCTGAGGAAGATCGTCGAGCAAAAATGGCTGAGCGCCAACGCAGTGATCGGTTTGTTTCCGGCCAATTCCGTCGGGGATGACATCGAAATCTACACCGATCAAACGCGCAGCAAATTAGCCATGACGTATCATTGTTTGCGCCAACAGGATCAGAAACCGACGGGAAAGCCCAATCGCTGCCTGTCTGACTTCATCGCTCCCAAGGAAACCGGCGTCAAGGATACGATTGGTTTGTTTGCGGTGGGTGCCGGATTTGGCATTGATGAGCGCGTCAAAGCTTTCGAAGATGCCAACGATGATTACAGCGCCATTGTTCTCAAAGCCTTGGCGGACCGTCTGGCAGAAGCGTTTGCCGAGCACATGCACGCACGGGTGCGACGCGAATTCTGGAGTTATGCCAAGGATGAAACCTTGAGTAACGAGCAACTGATCAACGAAGAATATCGCGGTATTCGTCCGGCACCAGGTTATCCCGCTTGCCCTGATCATACTGAGAAAGGCCCATTGTTTGCGGTGTTGAATGCCACCGAAAACGCCGGCATCATTATTACCGAATCGTTTGCCATGGTGCCGACTGCAGCCGTATCGGGTTTCTATTTTTCACACCCTGAATCCACGTTCTTCGCAGTTGGAAAAATTGGCAAAGATCAAGTGGAAGATTACGCTCAGCGCAAGGGTTGGACAGTGCAGGAAGCCGAACGTTGGCTGGCGCCAGTATTGGCATATGAGCGAAGTTGAATGTGTTATTTTGCGTCGGTATAGTTCATTTCTTGCACTAGAAGCAAAAATAGACAACCACTCGACATGTATCAATGCCAGTTCTCTGAACGTGTAAGTTGCACCCAATAGTCCTGCGCTGATTAAAGTCGGATGGGGGCGCAATCAGATTCGAGAGGAGGTAAGTTTTACCAGAGGCCGCATGCATCGTGCGCGGCACTAGCATCAATGGAGATTATAATAAACTCTGACTCACCCTCATGGACTTCAAGAAAGTAGCCGAGCTATTTGACTTGTACGTGCAATATTTCGACCGGAAAGCAAGTCAATGACCGAATCACTTAAAGATGACACGCGCTGGGGGGGGGACGCCGCGCGAATATGCATTGCCCGATGAATTCTGTGACGTTGGAGCGAGCTCGAACACAGAGCCGCCATTCTGCTAGGGTACGGTTTTTACGCCCCGTACTGATTTCCAAAAAATTCAACCTATGAGCATTTCCACCAACATTAAATCCATCCAGAACATCATGCGCAAAGACGTGGGTATCGACGGTGACGCGCAGCGCCTGAGCCAATTGGTATGGATGTTGTTCCTAAAAATCTTTGACGACCGCGAAAGAGTGTGGGAGCTGCTGCAAGACGATTACCGATCACCGTTGCCGGAGCAATACCGCTGGCGCAACTGGGCGGCCGCTGCCGAAGGCATGACTGGCGATGCACTCAAGCAGTTTCTCGATAACGATCTGTTTCCCGGTTTGCAGCAACTCGAAGTCAAAGGCGGCGATCAGCGCGCTTATGTGATTCGTTCGGTGTTTAAAGATGCCTACAACTACATGAAATCTGGTCAGTTGATTCGACAAGTGATTAACAAGATTCAGAAAGGCATCGATTTCAACAAAGCGCAGGAGGGCCACTTGTTCGGCGATATGTATGAACAACTACTATGCGACTTGCAGGCAGCTGGCAATGCCGGGGAGTTTTACACGCCGCGTGCGGTCACTGAATTCATGGTGCGCATGGTTAATCCGCGTCTTGGCGAAAAAATCATGGATCCGGCCTGCGGTACCGGTGGTTTTCTATCTTGCTCGATTGAGCACATGCGCAAACACGATGTGAAAACGGTGGATGATGAGATACAACTTCAAGGCAGTATCTTCGGTGTCGAGAAAAAGCCGCTGCCGTACTTGCTGTGCACCACTAACATGATCCTGCATGGCATTGAGGTGCCGAACAACATCCGTCACGACAACTCATTGGCACGTCCTCTCATCAGTGGGACACCGAAAGAATGCGTGGATATGGTGATCACCAATCCACCGTTTGGCGGTATGGAAGAAGACGGCATCGAAACCAACTTCCCAGCGGCGTTTCGTACGCGCGAAACCGCCGATCTGTTTTTAGTGCTGATTATGCAATTGCTCAAGATCGGTGGGCGTGCCGCGCTGGTTCTTTCTGATAGCTTCCTGTTTGGTGAAGGTATCAAAACGCGCATTAAGGAGAAACTGCTGCAAGAATGCAACTTGCATACCATTGTGCGTTTGCCCAACGGTGTGTTCAATCCGTATACCGGTATCAAGACCAACTTGCTGTTTTTCACTAAAGGCATGCCAACCGAACACATCTGGTTTTACGAACATCCCTATCCACCCGGCGTGAAAAGCTATAATAAAACTAAGTCAATGAAAATAAAAGAATTCGATGCCGAAGTCGCTTGGTGGGGAATTGAGGCCAACGGCTTCAAACATCGCGAAGCCAATCGATTTGCCTGGAAAGTCAGCCTAGAGGACATCCAAGCACGCAACTACAACCTGGACTGTAAAAATCCGCATGTTGAAGAGCAGGAAATTCACGACCCGCATGTGCTGGTGGCGCAATATCACGCTATGCAAGATGACATTACTGCATTGCGCAGCCAGTTAAAAAATATACTGGACGCAGCATTAACTCCTAAACCCTTTAACCCAGACAAGTAGCCATCCTCCTCAGAAAAAGAGGGCAGGAGAAACTCAAATTTTAACCAATCACTTAGAAATCTGGATTACTGCCGAAATAGAAAAGAAATCAAGCCGTGGCCGTAGTGGCGGTGCCAACGTGAATGGTATCAAGAAACTGCGCGCACTGATTTTGGAGCTGGCCGTGCGCGGTAAATTGGTGCCGCAGGATTCTAATGATGAACCGGCGGGTGAATTATTGAAGCGGATACAGATTGAGAAAGCCAAGTTGGTGGCCGAAGGGAGGATCAAAAAAGACAGATGGTTGCCACCAATAACGGATGAGGAGAAACCTTTTAAATTGCCGCAAGGGTGGGAGTGGGTTCGAGTTGGTTGTATTGGACATGATTGGGGGCAAAAAACACCCAATACAGATTTCACATACATTGAAGTATCTGCGATAGATAGTGAACGCGGCATTATCTCATCTCCGGAATTGATGAGACCTGAAAATGCACCATTACGAGCGCGAAAGGTGGTTAAGAAAAACACAATCATATATTCAATGGTTCGACCTTACCTGCAGAATATCGCAATCATTGAGGAAGCGTTTTTACCTGAACCAATAGCTAGTACAGCATTTGCAATTGTTCATCCATTTTGTTTAATGCCATCTAAATATTTCTTTTGTTTTCTTCGTAGTTCGGTATTTATGCGTTATGTTGAATCAGTACAAATGGGTATTACATATCCGGCGATAAACGATGGTCAGTTTTTTTCTGGTTTAATTCCACTGCCGCCAATTCAAGAACAACACCGCATCGTCGCCAAGATCGATGAATTGATGGCGCTGTGTGACCAACTGGAAACGCAGCATATCAATGCTGTCGAAGCCCACGAAAAACTGGTAAGCCGTCTGCTCGGCACACTGACTCAATCGCAAAGCGCGGATGACTTTAACACCAACTGGCAGCGCATTACTGCTCATTTTGACATGTTGTTCACCACCGAAGCTAGTGTCAATGACCTCAAGCAAACCCTGTTACACCTGGCGGTGATGGGCAAACTTGTGCCACAAGACCCAAACGATGAGCCAGCCAGTGAATTATTAAAACGCATACAGGCGGAGAAAGCCAAGTTAGTTGCTGAGGGGAAGATCAAAAAAGGCAAATTCCCTCTAAACTCCCTGAGTTCCTCCTCAGTTCTTCTTTTTCCAAGTGGGGAGTCGAATTCAGCAGCAATCAACTCATTAGTCATATCCTCATCCACTCTATCAATCGCTTCTCCAACTATTCTCCACTTTGAAAAAGGAGAGTCAGGGGGAATTCAAGTGGCGCCGAAGATTTTCGGTTCAGGGATTCCCGAGGAGGAAAGGCCACTTGAATTGCCGCAGGGGTGGGGGTGGGTGTCACTTGACGAAATTTCTCAAGTGGGAACAGGTGCAACGCCATTGCGTACAAAACCAGAATACTTTAGTCCTGCGATTATTAGTTGGGTAACAAGTGGAGAAACTTCAAATCCCTATATTTTTCGAACCGAACAATATGTGTCTCCATTAGCACTTAAAGAGACGAATCTAACAGTGTATCCAAAAGGCACGCTTATCGTTGCTATGTATGGACAAGGTAAGACACGAGGTCAAATTGCAGAGCTAAAGATAGAAGCAGCTACCAATCAAGCTTGTGCTGCTATCAGACTTATTTATTCAGATGAATTTCATAGCAAATATGTGAAATTATTTTTTGAGAAAATATACCATGAAATCCGAGAACTGGCTGCTGGTGAAGCACAGCCAAACTTGAATCTAAGCAAAATTAAGAAAACAATACTCGCTTTACCGCCCCTTTCTGAGCAGCGCCGCATTGTTACCAAAGTGGATGAACTCATGAACCTCTGTGACCAGCTTAAATCTTGCATCATGGAAGCCAATCAATTGCAGAAAAAGCTGACGAATGTCATAGCAGAACAAGCCATATCGTAAAAAGGAGGAAATTGAGTAAATGACCACTAAGAAAATAATCCAACCTGGGCTGGGATGTTAAAGCCAAACTAGGGCCTATTAACACTATTTGATATAAGAGACCCCTGCATAACTATGTTTCTGGAGTTTTTCTGTGCATGTGTTACTCATAAAGTCAGTCACTTAAAAATACCAAACTATCCAAGAAGCCAGTTATGCAGGGGTCTCTCTTCCTGTATAGGGTCAAGTGTTTGTAGATTTTTGAGGCTGACTAGCTAAGTTTCATGGCTGGAATTTTGCGGTCAGAATATTAATTAGGCACCTTGTGCTCGGATCGATCAGCGCAGCAACGACGCATAGAGCTTTCGATAAGTCGCTGCGCTGGCGTGCCAACTGAAATCTTTTGCCATACCGTTTTTCTGTAATCGTTGCCAGGTTTTTTTATGATGGTAAGCCGTTGCCGCGCGTTTTGCCGTGCTCAACAAGTTGTCGACCGTCATGGGGAAAAATGAAAAACCGCTGGCGCTTCCGTCGGCAAGGGTTTGAGGCGTGCAATCTACGACTGTATCTCGCAGACCGCCGGTGGCATGAACAACTGGTGGCGTGCCGTAACGCTGGCTATACATCTGATTCAATCCACAGGGTTCGAAGCGCGAAGGCATCAGGAAACAATCAGCACCGGCTTCAATCAGGTGAGACAGGGTTTCGCTAAAGCCGATACGAACGGCGATTTCACTGGGGTAGGTTTTGGTCAACCTGGTTAACTGGTGTTCCAGATCGGCATGGTCGCTGCCAAGAATGACCAGTTGGGCAGGTATTTTTATCAGTTGAGGGGCTATCTGTATCAGTAAATCAGTGCCTTTCTGGTGATTCAGCCGGCTGACTACGCCGAATAACGGGACATCGATATCAATCGCTAGTCCCATCTGCTGCTGTAATGCACTTTTATTCGCCACTTTATCGGAGAGTTTTCTGCTGGTGTAGTTTTTTACCAGATGCGGATCGGTGGCGGGATCCCATTCATTGGTGGATATTCCATTGATAATGCCGGTCATATTCTTACGACGTTCTGCCAGCAATCCCTGTAGGCCAAAACCTAGTGCATCTGTTTGAATTTCTTCTGCGTAATTAGGGCTGACCGTGGTGATATGATCAGTGTAATACAGCCCTGCCTTGAGAAAGGATAGGTTACCGTAATACTCAACGCCATTGATATCAAAACTGTTCGGGGGCAGACCGAGTTGGACAACGCTGCCGGGAGGAAAGATGCCTTGAAACGCGAGATTATGGATCGTCATCAAGGTAGCGGCTTTCTTTCCTGAATGAAAATGCAGATAGGCAGGAGTCAGTCCGCTTTGCCAATCGTTGCAATGCGCGATGTGCGGGCGCCAGGCAATTGGACTGGCGTCGCTGGATAAAATGGCGCCAATTTTTGAGAGTAAGCCAAAACGCAGTGCATTATCCGGCCAGTCGCGACCCAGTGTATCCATGTAGGGGCCGCCTTCGCGACGATATAGTCCTGGGCAATCGATTACAAAGACGGGAATATTTTCGGTTTTACTCAGAGATAACCGAGCCGAAAGCAGTGTGGCGGGGGGAAATTCCGTTAACTCGTTGAATTCGGCTACTTTGGATTTGTATTTAACGCCGGCCAGAACCTGTGGATAGCCCGGCAACAGAAGCCGTACATCCGTCTGCAACAGTCGCAATGCAGCGGGTAATGCCGCACTGACATCGCCCAGGCCACCGGTTTTGCACAGTGGATAGACTTCAGAAGTGATAAACAGAACGCGCAGTTCTTGAGATGATGGCATGGGCTATGTTTACTGGTTAGATTTGAAATAATTGATCAATCCATTGGTGGAAGCATCATGGGAAGTCACCGTGGTATGTTGTTCTAGTTCGGTAAGGATTTTTCCAGCGAGTTGTTTGCCCAGTTCCACGCCCCATTGATCAAAAGGATTGATATTCCAAATTACACTTTGCACAAATACTTTATGCTCGTATAGGGCAATGAGAGAACCTAGGGTTTGGGGGTCTAGTTTCTTAAACAAAATGGAAGTGGTAGGACGATTTCCGGGAAAAATCTTATGCGGTAATAGTCCTTCCAGAGATTTACCGCTCAACCCTTGTGCTGCAAGTTCAGCGTGCACCTCATGTTCATTCTTGCCACTCATCAAGGCCTCGGTTTGGGCAAAGAAGTTGGCTAATAGCAAGCGATGATGATTGCCGATTGGATGGTGGCTTTGGCAAGAGGCTAGAAAATCAGCAGAAATGATTTGCGTGCCTTGATGCAGTAACTGATAGAAGGCGTGCTGGCCATTGGTGCCTGGCTCACCCCAAACGACTGCACCGGTTGCATAATCGACGATTTCACCATCGCGAGTGATGCGTTTGCCATTACTTTCCATTTCCAGTTGCTGTAAATAGGCGGAAAAACGGTGCAGGGATTGATCATACGGTAGCACTGCATGCGATGATGTGCCAAAAAAATTGATTTGCCAGATACCCAACAAGCCGAGTATGACCGGCATATTTTTTGCCAGTGGGGCAGTGGCAAAGTGCTGGTCCATTGCTCTAGCACCCGCGAGCAGCGAGTAAAAATTATCCATGCCGATTGCCAGAGCAATGGGTAAGCCAATTGCTGACCACAACGAGTAGCGTCCACCGACCCAATCCCAGAATTCAAACATGTTATCCGGGTTGATGCCAAAATTCTCTACTGCAGAACGATTCGTGGAAACAGCGACAAAGTGATGAGCGATATCTTTTTCGCTACCGCCGTGAGCCAGAAACCATTTCCGAGCTGAATGTGCATTGGTCAGGGTTTCCTGGGTGGTGAAGGTTTTTGAGGCAATGATAAATAATGTCGTGGCGGGATTAAGCCGTTGCAAAGTTTCAGATAGGTGCGCCCCATCAATGTTGGAAACAAAGTGGGGGGTAAGGCCAGGTAAACCGTAAGGTTTGAGCGCCTCAGTCACCATTACCGGTCCCAGATCCGAACCGCCGATGCCAATATTCACGATATCGGTAAAAATTTTTCCGGTATATCCTCTACGCGCGCCACTTTGTACGGCGCTTGAGAAGCGCTCCATTTGTTGCAATACGCGTTTAATTTCGAGCATGACATCCACCCCATCGACCTGAAAACTCTGTTCACCGCGCAACGCGACATGCAGTGCGGCGCGATGCTCGGTTGAATTGATTGCCTCTCCCGCAAACATGCGTGCGATCCAGCCGGGTAGCTGTTGCTGTTGCGCCAGCGCGAGTAATAAATCAATCGTTTCGCTATTAACGGGTTGTTTTGCATAGTCCAGCAGAATGTCGTTGAACAGTAGCGAGAACTTATCAAAGCGCTCAGGATCGGTTTGAAATAACGCGCGTAAAGGCTGCTGCGCCAATATGGAATGATGGGTTTGTAATGCAAGCCAAGCAGGTGATTGAGTAAGCGATGACATAGGGTTTGTTTGAGTCACTGAGTATTTGAATCTTGCTAATTAGTAGGCACACACCGGTTCTTGAGCGGATACACTGTGTCGAATAATTTCAATGAACTATCGGCTAACGGTTTCCCTTTACTTTAATCTCTAAGGTAATGATCAATTCCTGGGCTGTGATCGGCCATTCCAACAGGAGGGTAGTCGCCTGCATAATTTTCTCAAATCCACTTTCAGATTGTGATACCGAGAAATGAGGATATGCACATAACGTCACAGGAGATGAGGTTTTTAGCATAACAGTGCCTCCTAATGTATCGTCATCCAGTGTGATTTCAGTCAACTGGGTGATCTCAAGTAATTGACCGAAACCACTTGGAATTTCTCCCTGATAAATATAACGCCCTCCCATGCCATCGCAACTCGGCATGGCAAGGTTAATTTCGGTACTGAACGCCTGTTTCATTGTATCCGCAAAACGATAAGCTACTTGTAGCTGATTGTCGTTCAATGTGATGTGTTTATGAATCGGGTGTGGAGTATTTTCTGATTGGAAATGATTGCCTTTAGTCGCCGAAGGTTGTGACTGATAGCTAATGAACGAACCATCCAAACGGTCTATAAATAGACTCCTAGGATGATCGTCAGCAACGATATCTTCAACTGAGATTTCATGTTTGTAACTGATTCTGTCATGCGCCGAAGCGATACCGGTTGTTTCATGGTTGGATAGCTGGCGTTCGCCCGGTTGAATTTTCTGGTAATAGTGTTCGACTTGACAGCGCAAGGTATCGGCGAAGTTATGTTTCAACAAATATGCGTCCAATTCACAAATACTGGCGAAGCTATCCAGTTTGATGATTGCCTGCAGAATACCATTCTGGAGATAGGCTTCTTCGATGCCATCCAAATCGGTATCTTCGCTAAAATAGGCGAGGCGCGCACCGCAGTGATCCAGTAATGCTTCCAGTTCAACGATGCCACTGTATACAGCGCGGCGCAAGTGGGGGAGATACAAGCCACCGAACAGACCGTGCCAATAGGCATCATTGGCTTGGGATTCATATAGTTTTTGCTGCATTTCACGCGACCGCTGTTTTGCAGGTAGTTTAGCCAGTCGCGCAGACAGTCCCAACATGCGTTTATGCATCCAATTGGATTCTGGATAGCGCGAAAAAAAATTTTTCCAGATACCGCCCCGCAAAAAAGCTTTTTTATGTTCATACCAACCACTGATCTTGGCTTGTTGTACTAGATCCGCATAGGTGTTGGCTGATTGCGCAGGCAACGTCCATTCATTCATTTCAATGTAAGAAACCGTCGGCAGATAGACAACGCCGCGCGTTTTTTCAGCGGCATGGTATTGGCTGTAAAGTTGGGTAGAAATTTTGGAGGATGCAAGCACGGCTTGAATAAATTGTTCAAGCCAGCCCTTTTCATACACCCACTGATAAGTTTCCGGCCAGATGCCAAATTTCTCAATGTCATCGAAATAGATTGCTGCGATGTGGGTGCCTGACGGATTATTATCTGCTAGTGATTCCAGATAAGCGATGGTTTCATCAACGGGCGAAAATGGGATTTTATAGCGTAAAGATTCCGAAATTGGAAATAGATCAAGCTGCCGCGTATCTTCTTCAGTGGTGAAATAGCCGTTTAAATCGGTAAGTGTTTTGCCGGCGCAGAGAAAATGATAGTCGTCCACAATCACATAGCGAATTCCACAATCCGCGAGTGCTGGCACTACCGTTGATTCCCATACGCGTTCCGTTAACCATGCGCCTTGTGGACGCTGCCCCAATTTGGCTGCCAATTTATTGGAGAAAGTTTTAATCTGTCCAATCCGATCTCGATTGGGAATAACTGCTAGTACGGGTTCAGTATCACCTGCACCAAATAATTCGACTTGCCCGCGTTTCACCATTCTGCGCAATAATGCCATGTCTTCCGGGTAATGCTTGATCAGGTAATCAAGTAGCCAACCAGAGAAATGAACTGCAAAATGAAAATCCGGATAGCGGTAGAGTACTTGTAGAAAAGGTCTGTAACAACGTAAGTGCGCATCCGCGAGCACTTCAGGAAAATTACCGACCGGTTGATGAGCATGAACACCAAACAGTAGAGAGACACGTTGAGGCATTAAATTATTCCAGTAATAGTTTTACGATAATCAAAACCTAAACAACAAAAAACTCAATTCCAGAAAAGCACTTGCTGCAATTTAAAAATCAATCCGGTGTTTATGAGGATCGTCGCATAGCACCGCTTTCTTCAGCTTGCTCATTCCCTTTACTAATGGGTTCAAAGACTGATGAAGGTACGGGCAGTTTGAGTAGCTGATAAAGATTCATTAGATCCTGCCTAAACAGTTGATCAAAACTGGCTACCGAATGCGCCGGATTGTAATCGCCAAACCACCAAAACCAGTCGGAGCTTTCACAAGATGCCAATTGTCGGCTGGCTTGGGTTTTTTCTTCATCGGTTAATCGATCACTTTGCATTACTAAATCAAAGCTGTTTTTTGCAGCACATAGCATATCCCAAGCACAATTCTTTTGCTTGTCACCAATCCAGGTGGAAAATGTTCCGTAAACCCAACTGCCTGCAGCCAGTGTCGGTAATGTCACAATATTATCCCTGTTTTCAGCAGAAGCGACATAGTCACGATAAGTCGTCGTACGGATCACTGGATGATTTTCGAGTAGATTATAAAGATCATCCAGGAAATAAAATCCATTGTATGGATAGGATTCCCAAGCATTTTCCCCATCCAGAATAACGCTGACGACGGAAGTTTCTCCTGCAGGGGTATTCTGATGTATACGTTCCAGAGATTGTATAAAATTCTCGGCAGCATCGCGTCCAAACCATTTGGCATATTCAAAGCCAATTAAATCGGATAGTTGATCATCGCGGAAAAAACAGACGACTTGTTCCGCTTCTCCAGCGACTTGGTAGGGGCGATATAGATAACGATTGCGTTCAGGTAATGGTTTATCAGGATAAGAAGCGCGCAAACTATTCACCAAGACGCCTTCACCACTGGCGCTCCATTGGCAGTTTTGCTCTGCTAGGATTTTTAATAAGGGTGCCGAGATGGCGCCTTCGGCAGGCCAAATGCCTGCCGGCTTTTCACCAAAGCGTTGCGCATGGCTCGTGATTGCCGAAGACAGATGGAAGGCAACACGACTGCGTCCCCCAGGATAATGATTACTCACCGGCAAAATGGCGTCGGGTTGACCATTGTGTGCGGAAGAAAAATCAATCAGTAACGGTGCGAGCGGATGATAATGTGGTGTGGTGGATAATTCAATTTGACTTGATTCGGCGAGTTTGCGGTAGCGAGGGATCAAATTTCGGATCAGATCTCCGATCAAGTTGAATAGCTGCAATCGATCCGTAACAGTGAATCCTTCGCTTTGCGCCATCAACCTCATCACAAATTCATTATTCCGCCGGACACTTTCACCCATCCATGCTAAGTGATACCACACCAACAAATCTGCCAGATACTGCCCGGAGAAATAAGCCAATTCAGCTTCGCCTCGTTGGTTGAGAATAGTGTACAACTCATGCAACCGTTTGTAGGCTGGGTAGGGACGCAGCATTCTTTCATGATTGCTGAGAAAGCAGCTGTCGAATATGTGCAAGCGATCTTGCATAGTGATATGTTCGAGTTCGGATGTTGATAATAGCCGTAGCAAAGGATCACGTATCTTCCCGACTGAGAATTGCTCAATATAATCTTCCAATTGATCGAGCAATATGGGGACAAAATTGACGATAGCTTTGGTTCCTGGGTGCATTTCCAGGTGATAAGCCATATCGGTATAGTCCTTGATGGCGTGGAGATACACCCACGGTAATACGAATTCATTGGTTGCATAATCCCGATAATCGGGTTGATGCATGTGCCAAAGTAAAATAAGATTTAATTGCGTCATGTAAAAATAATTGTGCTTATGGAAATATTGTCATTAGCATACTTTATGAATGTTTTGTCCCAACATTTCCGGGGTAATTAATGTGATGCCTTTCTCAGTCACGTAAAATCGCTTGCTGTCTACCTCTGGATCATAACCTACAACCAATCCTTCAGGTATGACACACTGTTTTTCCACGACTACGCGTCGTAGACGTGCGTATCTGCCAATTTCCACATTGGGCAGGATGACAGAATCTTCGACCGTGCTGAAACTGCGGACTTTGACATTCGAGAATAATAATGAACGACGAACGGTCGCGCCACTGATAATACAACCGCCTGATACTGAAGAATCCAGTGCCTGACCACGGCGGTCTTCATCATCAAACACAAATTTGGCGGGAGGCAATTGCTCTTGGTGTGTCCAAATCGGCCAGTCTTCATCATAGAGGTTGAGTTGCGGAGTGACTTTGATAAGGTCCAAATTGGCTTCCCAATAGGCATCCACCGTGCCCACGTCACGCCAATAGGGTATGCCCGACGCCATGTTTACGCAACTGTTGTCGAATCGATGCGCAAATATGCGGCAGCGGGGCACCAGATACGGAATCAGATCTTTACCAAAATCATGTGAAGAGTCGTTGGTTTGATGGTCACGAATTAAGTGCTCGTATAAAAATGCGGCATTAAAAACATAAATACCCATACTCACCAGCGCTTTTTCCGGTTGGCCGGGTATCGGTGCGGGATTATCCGGTTTTTCGGCGAAACTGGTTACTTGCCATGCATCATTTACACCCATGACGCCAAAAGCACTGGCTTCTTCCAGTGGGATTTCGAGGCAAGCTACCGTCATATCTGCACTTTTTTCGATATGTTCGGCCAACAGCTTACTGTAATCCATTTTATAAATGTGATCGCCGCCTAGAATTAATACATACTTTGCTTCGTGGCGCTGCAATATATCGATATTTTGAAACACTGCATCGGCCGTACCCTGATACCAAGTTTCTTCGGCGGTGCGTTGCTGGGCCGGGAGGAGTTCGACAAATTCTTTGAAGCGTCCGTCGAGAAAGCTCCAGCCATGCTGAATATGGCGGATTAGGCTCTGTGCCTTGTATTGCGTTACGACACCAATGCGCCGGACACCTGAATTGACACAGTTGGACAATGGAAAATCAATGATGCGGAACTTGCCGCCGAACGGAACGGCGGGTTTGGCGCGCCAGTCTGTCAGCTGATGTAATCGGGTGCCGCGCCCGCCCGCTAATATCAGCGCAATTGTATTGTGCGTGATGTTGCTATGAAAGCGGGTGCTGGTTTGGCGGTCTGCTTGTGATTCCTTGATGTGCTTACTTTCTATACTATCCATAGCTATGTAAACCTCCACTATTCGTCTGAATATGTTATCTCATTATGGCACTTTCTCACATGTCGCTTTTATTTTAATTGTCCATTGTAAAAGAGTAGACAAGCTATAATCACATTTTATACAAGTTAACCTGTTTATAAAATGTGATTACTACCCATAAAACTACTTCACTTCAAAATGCATTGCTGAGTGCTCGGCTACATGATCCTTTTTCCTATTTGGGAATGCACCGGGAAAAGGGGCAAGTCTTGGTGCGTGTGTTTCGTCCTAATGATCTGAATGTATGGATAAAAACGACCGTCGGCTTTGAGCCGATGAGTCGCATTCATGCTGATGGGATTTTCGAGTTGCGTGGCGAATTTTCACCCGACCTGCCTTATCGCTTACGCGTCGAGGAAAAAGGGCGCAAGCATACCGCGCATGAAGCTTACGATCCTTATGCTTTTCCGCTACAAATTTCAGATCATGATGTGTATTTGTTCAATGAAGGTAAGCTGCGACAAGCTTATCGCATGCTGGGGGCGCAGCGTGTCAGGAATAGTGGTGTCGATGGTATGCGATTTTCAGTATGGGCGCCCAATGCCGAACGTGTCAGCGTGGTGGGGGATTTCAATCGCTGGGACGGACGCATTCACCCAATGGCGGTACACCATGCCAGTGGGGTGTGGGAACTATTTATTCCCGATTTGCCGCCCAATGCATTGTATAAGTACGAAATTCGCAATCGTACTAGCGGTGAGATTGTTCTCAAAACCGATCCATATGCCAATCAGTATGAACTTAGACCCCACACGGCGGCACTGACGCCTGCGAATAGTGCCTATGATTGGCAGGATGTCCAGTGGATGGCGACTCGAATCAACTGGGATTGGTTACATGCACCACTGAATATTATTGAAATTCATGCCGGATCGTGGAAGCGGCATCCGGATGGTCGCTTTTATACCTATCAGGAGTTGGCGAAACATCTGTTGCCTTACGTAGTCGAGATGGGCTACACGCATATCGAATTAATGCCTGTCTCGGAACATCCTCTGGATGAGTCCTGGGGTTATCAAACCACTGGCTATTTTGCGGTTACCAGTCGTTATGGTTCTGTCGAGGATTTTAAATGCTTTGTGGAAGCTTGCCATCAGGCAAATATTGGCGTAATTCTGGATTGGGTGCCCGCGCATTTTCCGCAAGATACTTTTGCACTGGCGCGTTTTGACGGCACTGCATTGTATGAACATGAAGATCCGCGCCTAGGATTTCATCAGGATTGGGGGACTTATATCTTTAATTATGGCCGCAATGAAGTGAAGTCTTTTTTGCTATCCAGTGCGCATTATTGGTTATCTGAGTTTCATCTGGATGGTTTGCGCGTTGATGCGGTTGCTTCCATGCTGTATCTGGATTATTCGCGCAAGGAAGGGGAATGGCTGCCCAATAAATATGGTGGCAGAGAGAATCTGGAAGCGATCGATTTTCTGCGTGAACTGAATATTATGGTGCACGAGGAATTTCCGGGAGCATTGACTCTGGCTGAGGAATCCACCGCATGGCCGGCGGTATCGCGTCCAACCTATGTCGGCGGCTTGGGGTTTTCGATGAAATGGAATATGGGCTGGATGCACGATACGCTTTCGTATATGCATGAAGATCCTATCTATCGACGCTATCACCACGATAAACTGACTTTCAGCCAGCTATATGCGTATAGCGAAAACTTTGTATTGCCCTTTTCACATGACGAGGTAGTGCATGGGAAAGGTTCTTTGTTAGACAAAATGCCCGGCGATGCTTGGCAAAAATTTGCCAACGTGCGTCTATTGTTTGTTTTTCAGATGACCTGGCCAGGCAAGAAACTCAACTTCATGGGTAATGAATTTGCCCAGAGACAGGAATGGCGCGTGAGCCATGAGCTGGATTGGGGATTGTTGCAGCAACATCAGTATTGTGGTGTGCAGGCAGCACTGTGCGATTTGAATCATTGCTATAAAGATATTTCGGCATTACATCAATTGGATTTTTCTGCGGAAGGTTTTAACTGGATCGATTGCCAAGATACCGATCAATCCGTGATCAGCTACATACGGCGTGCAAAAGATGGTACTTTTATCATCGTAGTACTCAACTTTACCCCGGTTCCGCGCAACGGCTATCGCATCGGCGTTCCTGCCGCAGGAGATTACCGTGAGCTATTCAACAGCGATTCAGCCTACTATGGGGGTAGTAATATGGGAAATGCAGGAAGTATTGCCAGTATGCATGAACCGTGGATGGGTTTTTCGGATTCCATTGCAGTTACCTTGCCACCGTTAGCGGGTATTATTCTTTCTTTAGCTGATTAAAGATTGAGCGATTGGCACTGTGGTTAAATCAGAAACGCCAATCCAGTTGCAAGCCACCGATATTAGTTTGCTCGGAATATTGTCCCACCAGAAAATCAGCCGTTGCGCCTTTTTTATTAACGGGAGCATCATCCATGAACAAGTGAGCGTAAGCAGCGTGGATATGGATATTCTTTAGCAACGCATAAGTCACACCAGCCGTCAGCCAATAACGGCTACTATCGGGGATGCGCGGTGATCTGTGCTGCGCATTCGGAACGGGCGTTTGGTCATAGGCAAATCCGGTTCTGAGTACCCATTTATTGGTTTCTGAAAAATAATTGACACCAAAGGCGTATCGCCAAGTATCTCGCCATTTTAAATCCAGAACATCGTCGCGTTGCGCGGAAGAAAAATCCGTTCTGAGTTCTCGCACAAGACTCCAGTGCGTCCACAATGCATCTGCAGAAATAGCCCAACGCGGATTGACGCGATGCGAGAAACCGAATAAAACGCTGTCGGGCAGTGTAACAGATGTACGAGAATGGGTATCGACAAACGAATTACCCTGAGTCAATACCAACGCGTTACCAGGTACCGAGAAATTCGCATTGCTATGGACATCATGAGCCACTCTGGATCGGTAGCTGACGCCCAAACGAGTGTCTTGAGTCGGCGCATAGAAAGCACCGAAATTGTATCCAAACCCTACGCTATCGCCTTTTAGAGAAGCATGCCCATCCGCTGCCTGCGGTAACAACCCCCGGCTAGCACAGGATATGGGGCCTAACGCTTGAAGGCAGGCTGTTCCCAAATCGATTGCATTCGTTAATCTTGATTGTAGGTATTGCACATTGAAACCGGCACCTAGCGAAAGCTGCTCAGTGACCTTCAACGATATGGAGGGATTGAAGTTTAAGACCCCAATTTCTGAGTTGATTGCTTGGTAGCGCCCTTTCCAATCGGAATGATAGCTATTTTGTGTACCGAAGGGAGTGTTAAATCCAAAACCAAATGCCACCCGCTTAGTCAGTTCCTGAACATAATAAACATTGGGAATAAAAATCAGACCTGTCGAATCTCCTCCATTGTTCCCCTTAAGGGGTGCACCTCCCAGTAGCGGGCTTAAATGCGAAGAACTATTTTGAAAAGTTACAGATGGCGCAATAACATATCCCGATACCGATAATAACTTGCCTCGAACTTGACTCATTGCTGCAGGATTAAAGAACACCATGCTTCCGTCTTCGATATTGGTTGGCGCACCGGAAAATGCCTGACCCAATTCCTTCACGCTTTGTTCCATCACGGCAATACCAGCACCTAATATCGGAGTTGAAACATAAAATGAAATATAACCTAGGCAGTGAAAGCTGCGAAGAAAAGAAGAAGCTATAATTCCTTTAGATTGTATGGCCCCTCTCCTGATATTTTTTATTAATAGTCAGCTATGTATGGGTAGGATTCAGCGTTTCTCGTAGGGTATCAAGTTTATCTGTCTTTACTCATTTGAATTTCTCTTTATGCAACTAATTAAACATTATATTGATTAGAGTAAACTTGCAGTACGATCAGTGATCTCGATTCGGGTTTAAGGAAAATGGTGGCATTATCCTTCACTTTGGCAATCGATATCTATCAGAAAGGAGCATCGTTTCATTAGAGAAAAGGAGATTAGAATGCGAGTTTTGCTTATCGATGATCATAGCCTGGTTTGTGCGGGCATAAGGAATTTAATCCTGCAAGTGCACAAAGAGGCAGAGATTCTTGAAGCGGCCGATGCTCAGCAAGGACTCCAGATTGCAATAAAAGAAAGACTGGATCTAATTTTCCTGGATTTGAAACTTCCTCAGGAAGTAGGTAGTGTCAGTAATGGCGAAGTTGGACTGAATCTACTCAAAGTACTTTGTGATCGAGAAGAATCAGTGCCTGTGATCGTGATGACAGGTGAATTGCTTAGCAAGGATGGCGTGGAGCAGATTTTGCGAGCGGGTGCTGTGTCATTTATTCCCAAAACATCTTCTCTAGAAGTTATGCTGGAAGCCATTTTTCGCGCGATAGGCGGAGGTGTATGGCTTCCACCCGATACACCGGAAAGTCACAATGTCGTACAACTCAGTATCGATTCATTATTGAATGATCCGCCGCGACCGATTACTGCGGCTGATTTGGGCATTACCGAGCGCGAGTTTGATGTGTTAAGACTTGCCATGCAGGGCAATGCACCCTGGAAAGTCGCTAAGATTTTGGAGATTAACCCCACGAATACCCGACGCTATTTATCCAAGCTGTACAATCAATTCGGTGTAATCGATTTGTATGGTTTGCAATGCCACTTCGCCAAAACAGGTCAACTGCTGGGAATTATTTCTTCTTCCTCTCGAGCGCGGGCGGAACGTCCGGCTAAAACGGCTTCCTGAACTTTGGTAATGAGGGAATCCAGTGCGATTCCCTTGCGTTCAGTGTACCGAAGCGGCTTGGCTAGTAGTTCTTGGGGGATATTAAAATCTGCCGAATAGAAGACGATAGGCACGGCGGTCCAATCGAAGTGTGCTTCAATGAATCTGTTAATATCAAAGCCAGTCTGATCATTTCGTAGACGATAGTCAGAGATGACCACATCTGGTGCTCGGTCGGGAGCATTTTCAATCAGTTTGTTAAAATCTTTTAGGTTGCTAGCTGTGCGCACAATGCAATTGATCGATTCAAATAATGCACGTAATCCGTTTAATACGCTTTTATTATTTTCGACGATGATCACGTAGGCTCCGGTCAGTGAAATTGTGGGCATACTTACATTAAACAATGGTTCGTTATCGTGTTCAGCGGATGCTTCGCATTTGGGCAAATCAATTGAGAAGTGCGAGCCGCGACCTACTTGGGAACTGAAGCTTATCCTGTGCCCTGGTAAACGTTCAACCAATAAGCGAACGATGGGGAGGCCAAGGCCGATTCCCGGCATTTGCTCATCGATTTGGTAGAATTCTTCGAATATTTTTGACTGTTGCTCGGGCGCAATACCGATTCCCGTGTCCCATATGTGAATACGTAACGTGTTGTGAAGATCGGTTACTCCTAAGACGATACCACCTTGCTCAGTGTATTTGATGGCATTAGAAACCAGATTTTCGATCACGCGTTTGAGCATTGCAGAATCGCTTTGTCCATAAAGCTCATTTGTTTTCGAGTGGCGAATGCGAAACTGAAGATTGGCTAGTTTTACTGGTTCGGCGAAGCGCTTTTCGATTTCCATGAATAATCTTTTTATCGAAACGACTTCCAATTTTTCTTTGTAAGTATCCCACTGAAATAAATCATAGATGCCGCGCATACTTTCTCCGATGTCACGTCCGGATCGACCGATTTCATTTAATGCTTCAGTTGTCGAGGGATTGGATCTCAGGTACGGATCCATTTTCATCATCACAGTCTGTGCGCCGATAGCAGCCAGAGGCTGCATGGTGTCGTGATAGGCTGCGCGTATAAACCGCTCACGTTCTTCCGTTTTACGCTTTAGTAAGTCGATGAATATTTCGCGTTGTTGCGCAGCCGCTGTCATGGTTTCAACGCTGCGTTTCCGTTCGCGTCGTGCATTCTCTGCTTCTTGTTCTGCTCGAGCACTGGCTGCAGTTGCCAGGTGTCTTTCCTGATTGGCAATCTGACGTTGCTCTTCCAGTGCGCGTTCCCGTACGAAACGTTCGCGCTCACTCACCTCGAAACGAACTGCATGGCTCACGCCAAAGAAACAGAAACAAAAGTAATAAAAAAATACGGCAAAGGTAAAGTCGGCTTCAAAAGCAGGGTAAAACTGATTGCTCACAGCGAGAAAACAAGCAATTATCACTGCTTGTATGATCAACGGGCTAGCAAAGATATAGAGCAGACCAAATGTGAAAGTGACGGCTAAAATCAAGCCGAAAAAATAAAACTGGTAGTTGACTGGGGTTGGAGCGATGAAAAACATGGCAATGATCCCGAAGCAGCAAAACGTGGATGCGCCAATACCTAGAGCTGTTGCCACTTTCTCATTATGTATGTTCTGTGTCCAGAACATCACGAGAACGATTCCAAGCACAATGGCACCGGCTAAGCGAATCGCCATAATGGTTACAAACATCGGAGTGGTATAAACCCACGTTTGGGTTTCATAACTAATCCAATCCCAATAAGCAAAAATAGACCAGGTGAAAAGGGTAATCAGAAGGGTGGCACGTCGGTGTGGAAGAAATCGCTTAGCGTGCGCTGTGCGAAATTCCTGTTCTTGTGTCGGTGGGAAAGGTTGAGGAGGAACCAGTGTTTCCAATACTGCGGCAGCAATTTTCTGTATCCACTCTGGAAAAACAATTTTGCGCATTACCCATCCCCTGAACTACTACAGTTGTAGTGCTACGGCTGTGGTCTACTAATCAATCAGTACTCTCGCCATAATGAATTCACCTGCTGAAGTTTAGCATGTAGATACGAAATGGTATGAGGGTCAACAGAGTTTCTTTAATGGAATTGCTATGTTGGCAAATATGATTCAATTTTTTATTAGTTAGGAGAAACATCATGAAGAAGATCATAGCCTTAATGATAATTGGGACAGTTATTGCCAGCAATCCTAGCTGGTCAAAAACGGAAGGCTCCGAGAAAGCAATTTCTCAGGTTAACTCTACAGTAGATTTTGGTGAAGAAAAAGAAATGCAACCAGTATCTTCTGGGAAAAGTGAGAGTACCCATGGTCTGCAAGGGACGAATACAAACGAGTTAAAGGAACAGGCCTTAGAGCAGAACGATAGTGTCCCACGTCGCACTCACTGATTTTTAGGTATAGATAATTCATAGACTATGAAAGAGAGGATATTATGTTTAAGAAATATGCTATTAAAGCCGCTGCGGTTGCCCTGATTTCGATACTTGGAATGGCCAATGCACATGCATGGTTTAAGTTCACAAATAGTACGTCAAGTACAGTTTGGGTGTCTTTTCAATGGTACTCACCAGCTACATGTGCCAATAGTGGAAAATGGGAAACAAAAGGATGGTGGCAGCTAGCTCCTGGCGAAACAAAAACCGTTTTTGGTAATGATCTGCAGACCATAGGTAAATATTATTACTATTATGCTCAATCAAGCAATGGAGCTGTATGGAATGGGCCATTTAATACTTATGCATCAAACACGGCTTTTGATTGGTGTCTTAACACTGGTTCGACCAATTCAAGAATATTAGGATTCCGTGAGAAATATATTGGGACCTTTAATAATTACACCATAAACCTGACTCAGTAATATATCTATAGAGTCGGCCATTAAACAGTTTGAATTTTCATAGCAGAGAATGCCGGAATGCGGAGATTCTACTAAATCTTTTTAATGGTCGGATCAATATGTTTGCTAAGTACAGGCTGATAAATTTATTTCGTAGCACAAAAAAGAGAAGTAATTTGTCGATGGTAGTGTCCACTTGAAAATTTTATCAACCCTGTAGTCGCATAGGGAGCAAGAGAATAAATCACAGTGATTTACTATTGCGGCCTTAACGTAGGGTTAGATTTCTTAGTCTTATTATTACAATACAAGGAGCTTTATCATGAATATTCCAAAACGTTTAGCCATATGCGCAACTGCCACCTTGATGCTAGTACCAACTTTAGGTTTTGCAGGGTCTAACATTGGTGATGTTTCGGTGTCATCATGCACCACTATAAATTGTTCAACTCTGTCTATACCTGGTGATGTGATTAGTGTTCCGACGCTTGGTTTTGCTGGAAATTTTCTCATTAACGCATATGCCGGCCCAGGAGAATGTGTGCGCTTTGATCTCGTTACTCCAACAAATCCCGATATGAAGCTAGTCGTGATCGCGCCGAATGGCACTGTGTATCGCAATGATGATCGTAGCGGAGCTGATCATCGTCCACTCGTGACAATTTCTTCGGCACCTAACGATGGGTGGTATACGGTGCATATCTCAGAATTTTCCGGAGCTGCTATCACTACAAATTTTGAGTTGAAATACGGATGTTATAGCCCCGGCAATCCAAACTGTTCTACCGCAACGCCGGCTCTCTAACAGCGCAATCGGCATCAATATCAGCATCGCGAATATTTGATGCCGATTACGGCAAACTAAACAAATTTTTTACGGAAGATTACACGACTACTCAATCCTAATGTCCCGGTTCTTTCGCGCTGGCTGGATAAAAATTGCAGATACATTTTCTCTTCATTTTTCCAAAAACAAACTGATTCTATGTACTCTTTTCAGGAGAACAACATGCGTAACTTATTGCTAAAATTAATCTTATTCACTACTTTGTGCTCGCCATTGATAGTGGCAGCGGGGCCGTTTGATAACACGCTTTGGTTAGGAAAT
>JAMXAE010000016.1 GCA_024281695.1 Nitrosomonas sp.
GCAGTATACATTGCCATCACCAACTCATCCGTCAGCATTCTGATTCTAAAATCGTTGAGCGCCCATTGAAGATGAATGTCTTTATGAATGAGCCAATCAACTACATCACGCCTGGAATTTATTCTCCCACTCTGACTGATTTCTTCAAAATCATCAGACAACAAATCATTAACCAGCTCAGGTTCTGACTTCAGATCAAGGTGCAATAATTTTAATTCCAGTTGTTTAATCTGGCCGGCGATACTATTCATTGGCAACTCACCGACATGGTGATTACTTCACCCGCATTCCCGGTTGCGCGCCATCATCTGGCGAAAGTATGAATAATTCGCCTGGATTACCGCCGCCAGCAGCCAGCACCATTCCTTCCGACAATCCAAACTTCATTTGCCGTGGCGCTAGATTTGCGACCATGACCGTCAATCGTCCCTTTAGCTGCTCAGGATCATAGGCCGATTTAATGCCGGCAAACACCGTGCGTTGCTCATTGCCAATATCCAGTGTCAACTTCAATAGTTTTTCTGCACCCGGGACATGTTCGGCATTGATGATTTTTGCAATACGCAAATCGATTTTACTGAAATCATCAATGGAAATCGCGTCAGCAATCGGCGTAACGGCGTGCTGCTGTTTTTCTGCATGGCGCGCAGGAGAATCAAAGTGCGCAACAGGCGCCAAACTGTGCGTATTGGCAGCTATCAATGCATCGATTTGCTTGGCATCGATACGCGTCATTAAATGCTGATAAGCATGGATCGCATGGCCTGCGGGCAACAATAAATCAGCCATTGACTGCCCTGCATTCAACTGCGGCCAGGTCAAAGGTTCACAATTGAGAAAACCTTCGATTTGTTGCACAGTTTCCGGCAAGATCGGCTTCAGGTAACGCGACAATAAATAAAACAATTGAATACCCAGACTGCAAACACGCTGCAATTCATCGTTACGTTCCGGGTTCTTGGCAATTTCCCAGGGTGCCAGTTCGTGAATTATTTCGTTCGCCTCATCGGCAAACTTCATGATAAGTCTAATCGCGGCTGAAAACTCCCTGTCCTCAAAAGCCTTCTCAATCTGATCCGGGCGCCAAGTAGCAAAGCGCTCATTAACCATGGCTTGTAATAGTTGATATTCCCGACCGTCCACTAGCTTGCCATCAAAGCGCTTGCTGATGAATCCAGCACAGCGGCTGGCAATATTAATGAACTTGCCCACCAAATCCGAATTGACACGCGCAACAAAATCCTCCAGATTCAAATCGATGTCTTCCAGCGTTCCATTTAGTTTCGCTGCATAATAATAGCGCAGCCATTCAGGATTGAGTCCTTGTTGCAAGTAGCTTTCTGCCGTGATGAATGTGCCGCGGGATTTACTCATTTTTTCGCCATTCACGGTGAGAAAACCATGCGCAAAAATCTTGGTAGGTGTGCGGTAACCGGCATTTTCCAGCATCGCAGGCCAAAATAAGGCGTGAAAATAAAGAATATCCTTGCCGATAAAATGATACAGCTCGGTATCCGAACCTTGTTGCCAGAATTCATCAAAATCAATGTGCTCACGGACGCACAAATTCTGGAAGCTTCCCATGTATCCGATCGGTGCATCCAGCCAGACATAAAAATACTTGCCAGGTGCATCGGGAATTTCAAAACCAAAATAAGGCGCATCCCGCGAAATATCCCAATCGGACAGCTTGTTTTCTCCGGCTTCGCCCAGCCATTCACGCATTTTATTCGCAGCTTCGGTTTGCAAATGATCGGCTTCGCGTGTCCAATGGCGCAGAAAATCAGCACAACGCGCATCAGATAAACTGAAAAAATAGTGCTCCGACGATTTTTTAACCGGCTTGGCACCGGAAACCGCCGAATAAGGATTTTTCAGATCCGTCGGTGCATAAGCCGCCCCGCAAGCTTCGCAAGAATCGCCGTATTGATCCTTAGCGCTGCATTTTGGACATTCCCCTTTAACAAACCGATCAGGCAAGAACATATTTTTGACCGGATCATACAATTGCTCGATACCCCGCACTTCAATCAAGCCGGCAGTTTTAAGCTTGCCATAGATATCTTCTGAAAAACGACGCGTTTCCGGCGAATGCGTGCTGTAATAATTGTCGAACTGAATATGAAAGCCGATAAAATCCCCCAGATGCTCATCATGCACGCGCGCGATCAGCATTTCTGGTGATATCCCCTCTTTTTCTGCGCGCAGCATGATCGGAGTTCCATGTGTATCATCCGCACACACATAATATACCGTGTGTCCACGCATTTTCTGAAAGCGCACCCAGATATCCGTTTGAATATATTCAACCAAATGACCTAAGTGGATACTGCCATTGGCATAGGGGAGCGCCGAGGTAACCAGAATTTTTCGCTTATTCATTGACTCTCAAGAAACCGTATTGGATAAAGGCTTATTGTAACAAACTGTGTGCGCAATCCTGATATTTGTTACCATCCATTTATTAAATTGTTAACCTTTAATAGGTCGAAAAAAGGAGCTTAGTAGTGACGATTTCAGAACAGCAAATACAGTCTGCACTCAAACAAATCATTGATCCAACCACCGGCAAGGACTATGTCAGCACTCAATCCGTACGCAACATTCAGATCGATCAGCAGCACATATCGATCGACATCGAATTGGGTTATCCGGCGAACAGTGTCAAACAGGCTATCCAGAAACAAATAACCGATGCTCTGCACGCAATCCCAGGCATCGAAAGAATTCAAGTATCAGTCAACAGCAAAATTATTCCTCACAGCGCACAGCGTGGCGTCAAACTGATTCCCGGAGTAAAAAACATCATCGCAGTGGCATCCGGCAAAGGTGGAGTGGGCAAATCCGCCACCGCGGTCAACCTGGCTTTGGCGCTATCAGCCGAAGGCGCCTCTGTGGGCATTTTAGATGCGGACATTTACGGCCCATCTCAGCCGCAAATGCTCGGCATCACTCAGCACCCGGATTCACTCGATGGCAAAACCATGGAGCCGGTTATGGCGCATGGCATTCAGGCCATGTCGATTGGCTTACTGATTGATGTGGAAACTCCAATGGTATGGCGCGGACCGATGGTGACTCAGGCTTTACAGCAATTACTGAACGATACCAATTGGAAAGATCTCGATTATCTGGTCGTTGATTTACCGCCCGGTACCGGCGACATTCAATTAACGCTGGCACAAAAAATTCCCGTGACAGGCGCAGTGATTGTCACAACGCCACAGGATATTGCCTTGCTCGATGCTCGCAAGGGTTTGAAAATGTTTGAAAAGGTCGGCATCCCAATTTTCGGAATTGTGGAAAATATGAGTACGCATACCTGTACGCAATGCGGTCACACAGAACCGATCTTTGGTACCGGCGGCGGCGAAAAGATGTGTAAGGACTACAATGCCGAGTTCCTGGGTGCATTGCCACTCGACATTAAAATCCGCGAGCATACGGATATGGGCAAACCCAGTGTCGTCGCTGAGCCGGAAGGAAAAATAGCTGAGATGTATCGGCTAATTGCGCGACGGGTGGCTGTTAAGGTGGCCGAATCTGCTGAGGATCATTCGGAATTATTCGCCAAGATCGTAATGGAAAATGACTAAGTAAGGTTGAAGCATGACGATTAAATCAGATAAGTGGATCCGCCATATGGCACAAACGCATGGCATGATTGAACCCTTTGAACCCGACCAAATTCGCGAGAAAGACAACCTGCGCATCGTTTCCTATGGCACCTCCAGTTATGGTTACGATATCCGCTGCTCGGATGAATTCAAATTATTCACCAATATTAATTCCACGATCGTCGATCCGAAGAATTTCGATTCCAATTCATTTGTAGATGTGAAAAGCGATATTTGCATTATTCCTCCCAATTCGTTTGCATTGGCGCGTACTGTTGAGTACTTCCGCATACCGCGCAACATCCTGACCATTTGTTTGGGCAAATCCACCTACGCCCGTTGTGGCATCATCGTCAATGTCACTCCTTTTGAACCCGAATGGGAGGGCTATGTCACGTTGGAGTTTTCCAATACCACCCCCCTGCCTGCCAAGATTTATGCCAACGAAGGGGTAGCGCAAGTCATTTTCTTTGAATCGGATGAAGTCTGTGAAACTTCTTACAAAGATCGAGGTGGCAAATACCAAGGACAACAAGGTGTGACATTGCCGAAAATTTGAAGCTGTTAAGGCCTCATTGTCTGACAGATGAATCTAGGTCATCATGCTGACAGAAATAACTTCTAGATCAATGGGACAGTTCCCTGTCATTCTGATGATCATTTTATTATTTGTAGCTTTTCCTGTTGAAGCACAAAAACGTATTTCTTTGCCACGCACCGGACTGACACCAGAAGATATTGCGGTCATCGTCAATGACGACGATCCATTATCTCGACAAATTGGAAGTTACTATCAGCAAGTACGTCATATCCCTGAAGCCAATATGATTCATCTGCGTTTTCCACCCGAACGCAGCATTATGAACATAAAAGAATTTAAACAACTGAAGGTTATCATTGATCAACTTACTCCTAGCCATATACAGGCATACGCCGTTGCCTGGACCGCTCCATACCGAGTAGGATGCATGTCGCTGACTTCTGCACTGGCATTTGGTTTTGACAAAAAATATTGTTCGAAAAAATGTGAACCGACGGCACCAAGTCCTTATTTCAATTCACAAAGTTTATATCCAGCCGATGACTACAAATTGCGACCCGCCATGATGCTGGCTGGAAATTCCTTCGAACAGGTCAAGGCATTAATTGACCGGGGTGTTGCCTCAGACCATACCTTTCCTAAGGGTAAAGCCTACTTATTGAGCACTTCGGATAAAGCACGCAATACACGTGCGCCTAGCTTTGCGAAAACAGTCAGAGATTTTTCCGGTGTTTTCCCCACACAATTAATTGAAGCGAACGTTATTACTGGTCACCAAGATGTTCTTTTTTATTTTACAGGATTGACCGAAGTATCCATGCTGCACACATTGGGTTTTCTTCCCGGTGCAATAGCCGATCATTTAACATCAGTTGGCGGGATGCTTACCGACTCCACACAGATGAGTAGCTTACGTTGGTTGGAAGCAGGCGCAACAGCGAGCTATGGCACCACTGTGGAACCTTGCAGTTACCCACAGAAATTTCCATCACCTGCTATCGTAATGCTTCATTATGCACTAGGAGCTAGTGTCATCGAAGCTTATTGGAAAAGTGTGCTTTGGCCAGGGCAAGGTGTATTTATTGGTGAACCATTAGCTAGCCCATTTGCTCCGTTATTAAAAAGAATTAGCCCTAATCAATATAAATTGAGAATTTTCTCACCTCACACGGGAAAATTGAGGATTGAAAAATCACACTCCGCTGCAGGACCATTCAGGCTTTTTTCACGACAACAAACAATTCGTCGAGGAGATAATCTATTTCTCTTTAGAATCGATGAGAAAACAGATGGTTATTTCCGGTTACGGTGGCATTGATAAATATATAGTAATTTAGTTTGAATAAATGTTTAACTTGAGACTGACAATAATCATCGGTTAGAGAAAAAATTATAAAAATACATAAACTTTTTTGAAAAAAAACCGTCGAATACAGCACAAGTAGCATTTACACAACCAATTGTTTTTAATGATATATTTATCATCCATAAAAAAATAGTTTTTATATAAGAAAATACTTGATTTGCCTGAAATGCAGACTATAATGCGTGCAAATTGAAAACAAACGAATTTACCTATAAGGAGGTCATCATGAAAAGTATTAAGAACTTTTTTGCTCCAGCTGATTTAGTCAATATCCATATTCCTGTTACGTAGCCATTTTAAAGGAAGACATTCATGCGTACATCCTCCTCCAGAATTCAAAAATCTGATCAATTCGAAGTTTTATTCGATACTCACCCTGAAGTTAGTTTAGATTTTAGGCACGTTCAGAATGCATTAAAAAAGGGTTATCAACGTCCTTTTTTACTAGTTGACAGCAATATTGTCCGACAAAAGACCCGACGCTTTAAAGCGGTAATGCCGCGAGTTCACCCGCACTATGCAGTTAAAGCCAATCCCGATTTCCGCGTATTGACAACACTAATTGAAGAAGGTGCAGGTTTCGAGATCGCATCGATCGCCGAACTTGATCTACTTATGCAGCTTGGCGTACCTGCGGCAGAAATATTTTATAGCAATCCGATGAAATCTCGCGCTTATCTTGAATATGCCGCAACTAAGGGGGTTGAGTGGTATGTATTGGACAGTGTAGAAGAGCTACGTAAAATTATTAGTGTCAAACCCGATGCAAAGATGTATTTGCGCATCGATACCCCTAATATAGGCAGTGACTGGCCATTAGCAGGTAAATTCGGAACACACCTTGCAGATATTTATGAAATCATTCACGAAGCGGCAAAATTAAAAGCAGATCTTGCCGGAGTTACTTTTCATGTGGGTTCTCAATGCCGCAATCCCCAAAATTGGCGTGTTGGGATTGAACGTGCAAAAAAAGTTTTTGGAGATATGCAAGCAGCAGGATTGAATCCCCGATTACTGAATATCGGCGGAGGCTATCCGGTTCGTCATGTCAAACCCATTCCTTCTATTGAGGTCATCGCTGAAGTTATCAATGAAGCTATTGCGGATCTACCAGACAATATTCGCATCATGGCCGAACCGGGCCGGTATTTAGTATCTGACTCAGCTTATTTTGTCTGTCGGATTGTTGGCACAGCAACCCGCAATGGAAAACGATGGATGTACTGGGATGCGGGCATGTTCGGTGGTGTTATAGAAATTACCGAAGGTCTGCGTTATGAAATTCTCACCGACCGCAAAGGTAGCAATATTCCTTGGTCTGTTGCCGGTCCAACTTGCGACTCCGTTGATATTCTGGTACATGATTTAATGCTACCGAATGACATGCAGGAAGGTGATTTTATTTACATTCCCAACGCTGGTGCTTATACCACTGCTTATGCTAGCAATTTTAATGGCTTTCCTCTACCTGATGTTAAAGTGATATAAACGTTTAGATATGAATTTAACTCACTGAGGGTAATTTAGATACACGACAATAAGCTAAGGCGGAGGGATAAATGATTACTCCGCCTTTTTATACGATAGCTTATTACCAAAATTTATCCAAGGATTTGGATTACACTTTGCGGTTGAGTATTACAAAATGATACTCGAAAGTATCATTATCTTCAGAAAAGTGTTTATCGCGTTGTGTTTCTTCCCAATCATTTAAATTTAACTCCGGGAAAAAAACATCTCCTTCAAAATCCTTTTGAATCTCTGTAATATAAAGCCTCTGACAATACTGAAGCGTTTGCCGATAAAGATTTTCACCACCAATAATAAAGCTTTCATTGTTGTTGACTGCACTATTTTCTTGGCATTTTTGCACTGCTCCTTCGATAGAGTTTACAACGATCACCCCAGGTATTTTAAGAGCTACCTGGCGGGTAATAACAATATTGATTCTGCCAGGCAACGGACGACCAATAGACTCATAAGTTTGACGCCCCATCACAATGGCATGTCCCATCGTTAGTGATTTGAAATACTTTAAATCTGCTGGCAAATGCCAAGGTAATTGATTGCCCTGACCAATTACCCGATTTCTCGCCATTGCTACCAACATAGATAAACGCATTGGTGTCATATTGCTACCGGAGCTTTGATGGTTGGGTAAGGATCATAATTTTCTAATATAAAATCTTCATATTTGAAATCCAGAATATCTTGTATTTCTGGATTTAAATGCATATGTGGCAATACTCTGGGCTTACGCTTTAACTGTTCATGAGCTTGCTCAAGATGATTCAGATAAAGATGTGCATCACCCAGCGTATGTACAAAATCACCTAGTTGGAGATTACACACTTGTGCCATCATTAAAGTCAGCAATGCATACGATGCAATATTAAAAGGCACTCCCAGAAAAATATCTGCACTACGCTGATAGAGTTGGCACGACAATCGATTGTCAGCTACATAAAATTGAAAGAAAGCGTGGCAGGGTGGTAATCTCATTTTATGCAAATCACCTACATTCCAAGCAGAAATCAACATACGTCGCGAATCGGGCGTATTCTTTATCTGCCTGATCACTTCCTTAAGTTGATCCACATAATGACCTTCTGATGTTGTCCAGGATCGCCATTGATGGCCATAGATAGGACCTAGATCACCATCTTGATTAGCCCACTCGTCCCATATAGTTACACCCTTCTCGTGAAGGTACTTGATATTCGTATCGCCTTGCAGAAACCACAATAATTCATGGATGATCGATTTCAAATGGCACTTCTTTGTCGTCACCAAAGGAAATCCTTCGGCTAGATTAAAGCGCATTTGATAACCAAATACCGACAATGTACCAGTGCCCGTTCGATCAGATTTCTGATAACCATAATCAATAACATGTTGCATTAGCTGGAGATATTGGTACATTCTTATTTTACACCTCTTATTAAAGCCAGAATAAATCTATCCGTTACAGGCTATCTCAGCCATAATGTACATAACACGTATATAATAACAAAATTATCAGCAATCATTCTTTATGCAATGACTCCCGATATCGTCATTCAAAAAATAATATTTGACAGGAAAGCTTTCAATGCTGGCATCACTTTTCCAGAATATATCACCTATTGATCACTCTATTAAAGCATCGCATATTCTCGTAATACTCCCCCAATTAGAAAAATTACCCAAGAAGTACAATGTTCTTGGCGAAGAATCGCTGGGCAAACTACTTTTGCGTCGCGAAATGAAATTGACGGATCTAAGCAATACACCGGTCAGTGCAAATCTTGAAAAGGGCGAATTATGTGCCTGGGTGATGCTCAATACGAATAAATCCATATTTAATCAGCAAACATGCATTCGTAAAGCTATAAAATTGCTACTGATAGAGAATCCTCCTGAAATCCATATTGCTGTTTATGGCACAACGCATCAAAGGAAAAGCTTTTCTGAATTGGCTGTTTATGCTGCTTGGGTCAATGGTGCGGCGTTGCCTGTGCGTAAAAATAAACCCATTAAGAAATCGCTAACCAAGATCTCTCTTTATGGTTATAAAGATGCTGAAAACTTTACATTACAGCGTGCAATGGCCGAAGGCAATTTATTAGCTCGCGGTTTAACGATATTACCCGCTAATGAATTAACACCTCAGACCTATCGTCAACAAATTAAGAAATTGGCTGAAAATGAAGGTTGGGAATATGAAGAATTTGATTTAAGTAAATTACAAGAGATCGGTGCGGGTGCCTTTGTTGCCGTAGCGCAAGGCAGCGATCCTAAAGATGCAGCGATTGTGCACATAAAACATAATTGTAATAAAGGTACTCAAAGTAAAAGTGTCGCTATTGTCGGTAAAGGCATATGTTTTGATACTGGCGGTCATAATTTAAAGCCACCTCGGTACATGCAAGGAATGCATGAAGATATGAACGGTTCCGCAGTAGCACTAGGTATTTTGCTCGCTGCAACACGAGCGGAGATTCCAGTTAAAATTGATTGCTGGCTTGCAATAGCTCAAAACCATATTAGTCCACATGCGTATAAACAGAATGACATTATTACAGCGCTAAATGGACTATCAATTGAGATCGTCCATACGGATGCTGAAGGTAGAATGGTTTTAGCAGATACTTTAACTTTAGCAGTTAAATTGAAACCAGATTTAATAATCGATTTTGCTACATTAACGGGTAGTATGAAAACTGCATTGGGTTCACGTTACAGTGGAATTTTTAGCAATCGTAGTGATTTATCTACCAAAGCCATTTTGGCAGGTGAAAAAAGTGGGGAGCGCGTTTGTGCTTTTCCGATGGATGCTGATTATGAAGAAAGCCTTGAAAGCAATATTGCGGATATTAAACAATGTGAATTAGGTGGAGAATTTGATCATATTCTAGCGGCATGTTTCCTACGGAACTTTGTAAACGACGCACCTTGGTTACATATGGATTTGTCAGCCAGTAGCCATAAAGATGGTTTAGGCGCTGTAGACAGCGAAATTACTGGATTTGGGGTAAGTTGGGCTATTGAATTTCTAAAAAATATTTGATGGTAGTGGATAGCTACACCTAAGACGCGGTAAGACTGACTGGATTATTAGCTCTTCGTAATAAGCAATTTCTGGCCAATTGATAAATTTTCATCGCTATCGTTCCACAGTTTAATTTTATCAACGGTTGTACCATGTCGCTTTGCAATTTCATACAAAGTATCGCCCTTTTTTACTATATAAACACCTGATTGATAATCCTTTAACTGTTTTCTCTTTTGTGCAATATCATCTGAGTAAACTTCACCCACAGTATGAGGAACCAATATTTTTTGTCCAAGGATAAGATTCTTATTGCGAGCAATGCCATTAATTGTTTTTAATTGTTTTACAGTAGTACTGTGACGAGTTGCAATTTCATTGATATTTTCACCTTTTTTCACTTGATAAATCTTCCATGAAACCTTTGGGTCTTGATAAGTTTCCAGATTTCTTAAGAAAATCTCTTTATTATCCTTAGGCAATAACAAAGTACGGGGCTCATCAAGTACTTTAATAACGTAGCGATTATAGGCAGGATTTAATGCGGTGAATTCAACTTCGGAGATATTGGCAAGACGGGTAACGAGTGAGATATCGATGGGTTCATGTATTTTAACTGTGTCAAAATACGGTCGATTCGGTATTGATCGAAGTCGCACACCATATTTCCTCGAATTAACAATAACATCTTTGACTGCTAATAATTTATACACATAATGCTTTGATTCAATGGGGAGATTTAAGTCATAGAAACTGATTGATCTTCCTTTGTGAGCATTCCTGGATAATGCCTTACTGACAGTACCTTCACCTACATTATAGGCGGCGATAGCCAGCTTCCAATTGTCAAATTTCTGATAAAGATACTGAAAATAGTCAAGTGCTGCTTCAGTTGAGGCAATAATGTCACGACGATCATCGTGCCATACATTTTGTGTTAGGCCTAATATTTTTCCCGTTGCTGGTATAAACTGCCATAAGCCTGCAGATTGATTATTTGATTTGACTAGAGGATTATAAGAACTTTCAATCACAGGTATCAATGCAATTTCCATTGGCATACCCCGCCGTTCGATCTCTTCAACAATATAAAATAAATACCGTTCACCATTTGCAATAATACGGTTAATCATCTCCGGATTCTGAGCATATGGGGTTTCAATCTTACGTATTGCTTTACTGTCGGGTGGTAATGCTAATGCAAATCGACTTTGGATGCGATCCAATAAATTCACATCATATTGGTTTTTATCTTCTACTAATCTGTCGGCTAAGGCACCGACTGATATGAGCGAGCAAACCGAAAAAAGTAGTAATATCAGTAAAGAAAGTAGGTCATTTCGTCTAAAAATCATCTATATACACTATATCTTATCTTTGTCCTAGGACACAGCATATATAAAATATTGATCTTTGAAAACCATTTTTTGTAAGATAGAATGAAGACATATGATTAATAATATTACTAATCAATATATTAAAGATATGTCCTCAAGCTCTTTATTATGATTTATTTTCTAAAATTCAATTCATTATCGAAATCTTGAAGAAAAACCATTGGTTTTGGCTTCCATCTTTTCTTTCTAAAATCCACAGTAACGTTGGTAAAAATTCCACCACGCACATAAAAACGTGCAATTAATCGAATATATCTGGGCTTTAAAGCAGCAACAAGATCATCGAGAATTTTGTTTGTCACCGCTTCATGAAATACGCCCTCATCGCGATATGACCAGATATAAAGTTTAAGACTCTTCAATTCAACACATTTTTTATCCGGAATATAATCCAATACTAAAGTCGCAAAATCAGGCTGTCCAGTTTTTGGACATAAGCAAGTGAATTCTGGAATCTCCATATGGATATGGTAGTCTCGGTTGACAAAAGGATTAGGAAATGTATCGAGATTTTTCGCAGGTTTACTGGTCATTCTTCATGCTCATAGTTAGGTTAATTCAGTTACAATAAATAGTTCACTTACCACTCGGTAAGTCCTGTCGCTATTATAACCACCTTACCTTCTAAACAAAAATTGCGCTTAGCCCATATTAAACTTGCTGGCTTCAAATCATTTGTTGATCCAACGATTATTCCGGTTTCTCAAGATTTAGTGGGTATCGTTGGTCCTAATGGTTGTGGAAAATCAAATATTATCGATGCTGTCCGGTGGGTTTTAGGAGAATCCAAGGCATCCGCTTTACGCGGTGATTCTATGCAAGATATTATTTTTGCTGGATCTGATAATCGTAAAGCGATGGGGCGTGCCAGTGTTGAAATTGTTTTTGACAATTATTCGAGCACCGCAACTGGACAATGGTCTAGCTATACCGAAATCGCGGTTAAACGGATTCTCCAGCGCGATGGTATTTCTAGCTACTATATTAATAATCTCCAAGTGCGGCGCCGTGATATTTCGGATATTTTCCTAGGAACCGGTGTAGGTGGGCGTGGTTACGCAATTATCGAGCAAGGTATGATTTCGCGCATTATCGATGCGAAGCCTTTAGAGCTAAGGAGTTTTTTAGAAGAAGCCGCCGGAATATCACAATATCGTGGAAGAAGACATGAAACATCTCTTCGTCTTGCTGATACTCGAAAGAACCTAGCTCGCATAGAGGACATTTGCTTGGAGTTAAAGAACCAACTGCAGCACCTCGAGACACAAGCAGAAATCGCTCAGCGTTATCAATTACTGCAAAAAGAATTACATATGTCACAATCGCTATTATGGCTGCAACGAAGAAACGAAGCCATCCATCAACGTGTGCTGGCAGAAAAAGAAATTCAGAAACTTGAGATTGAATTAGATATCACCCTCTCTAGTCAACACAACGCTGAAAAATCCTATGAAGAAGCTCGCGCAAAAGAATATGCAGTGAGCGACAAATTGCTCCAAATGCAAGGGCAGCTGTATGCGGTTGATGCTGAGATAGGACGCATCAAGCAAGAAATCAATTATCTGAAAAATTCAAGTGAACGCTTGACTCAGCAAATTTTGGAAGTTGATCGTCAACTAGAAAGAAATAAGCAATCAAAAGAAATGACATCAGAAAGCTTAATTCACTGGCGTTATGAAAAAACGCAAGCCGAATTAGCTCATCAAGAAAAAATTAATAGAAACGACGAAGCCAACAAGAAATTGCCAAAGATTGAAGCAAATTTCCTTCATTGCCAGGAAGAATTAAGCAAATATCGACAACACCTTCTGTTAATTGAGCAAGCCAATCAACTTGAAAAGAGTCACCTCACTCATGCCACAAAAAATATTCAGCAGCTCGAAACTCGTTACACTCGCTTATTAAAAGAACAAACAGAACTCGCATCTGTAGATCAATCACAGTTGATAGCAATAGAATCAACAATCACTCGAGCTGGTCATGCTTTGCTAGAAGAACAGCAAAAACATCAGGAATTAGAGGCTCAACTATCTACAGCCATTCAATTGAAACAGCAAATTACAAATAAAACTCAAGAACTGCAACATACCTTATCACAGGCAATCGCACGCTTCAAAGCACTGCAAAATCTACAACAAAAATTGGATAACAATCAAAATTTAAATTCCTGGCTAAGCAAACATCGACTGGACGTGTCGCCGCGCTTGTGGCAAAAAATACATATTCAACCTGAATGGGAAAATGCGCTAGAAGCTGTCTTACGCGAAAGACTCAACAGTATTGAAATTGAACAAATGGATATCATCCAAAATTGGCTAGACGATTTACCATCAGGAAAATGGACACTATTTGAAAAAACTCAATCTACATTATCCGAACATGAAAAATTATTAACTGCTTCAGGTTCGATCGATGGTCAAAAATTGATTGATTATGTAACGGTTCATCAGTCTGGGATTCAGCACACCTTGGAAGATTGGTTGAGCACAACCTATGTGATCGCAAATATCCAGGAGGGTCTCAGCAAGAAATCGATCTTAAATGTCGGCGAAATGCTCGTAACGCGCGAAGGGCATATTATTACACGCACGAGTTTGACATTTTATGCGCCTGATTCGCAATTGCATGGCGTTTTATCCAGACAACAAGAGCTTAAAAATATTCAAAAAGAAATTGATCAACGGGAGTCTCTACTCCAGAAACAACATGACCTTCTGGAAGTCGCTAAACAGCAAAGTTCTCAGTTGAACGAAGCCATCCAGTTATCCAATCAGTGCAGCAAACAAATACAGCAGCGTCGACATGACTTACAACTTGAGCTGGTGAAGTTATCACAAATCAATGAGCGCACAATCCATCGCAATCAGCAGATTAATTCTGAATTAACTGAAATTAAGCAGGAATTGGACAATGAGCTTTCGCTGCAGAAATCTGCGCAAGCAAAATTAATAAATAACTCCGAACAAATTAATGTGCTAAGAAAACAGAAACAACAAGCTCAAGGCGACTGGGAAGCGGCCAATCATTTACTTACCAATCAGCGGCAAAGCATACAGCAATCAATGAAACAACTTCAGGAAGCCGCATTCCATATAAAAACATGTCAAAGTAGAGTCGATGAAATGGAACATGCGGCAGAGTCTATTGACGAAGACCTGCAAAAACTAACTGTGAATCGCTTTAGTTTACTCAAAGAAAAAGATAACTTGGATGTAACACCACTAAATAGCCAATTAGAAGCACTTCAGCAACAACGTAGATCCATAGAGCAAACTACAATACAAGCTCGCCAAGAAGTTGAAGATACCGCACAATATTTGCGTGAAATAGAGAATACACGCATGACATCTGAGCAAAAATCTTACTCATTAAGAGATGCCATCAATCAAATCCGACTCAAAGAGCAAGCTGCCAATATTACTGTCAACCAATTTGATGAACTCATTAATAACGCAGAAGTTGATACGCATTTATTATTTCCACTGCTAGATAAAAAGAATGCTGTCGCATTACAATCAGAAATTAACCAATTGAATGCAGATATTGCTGCATTAGGATTTGTAAATCTTGCGGCATTAAAAGAACTTGAAATTGCTCGCGCACGTGAATCTAATTTACTTATACAGTTACAAGATTTAAATGAAGCGATTGCAACCTTGGAAAACGTCATACAACAAATCGATAGGGAAACTCAAACTCGCTTGCAAGAAACTTTTGATAAGGTCAATCATTATTTAAGCGAAATTTTTCCTGTTATATTTGCTGGCGGACAAGCCAGACTTGAACTTTGTGATGGTAAGATTTTAGATGCAGGCTTGTTGTTGATGGCGCAGCCTCCCGGGAAAAAGAATAGCACTATTCATTTGCTATCCGGTGGAGAAAAAGCATTAACAGCCTTAGCGCTTATTTTCTCATTATTTCGACTCAACCCTGCGCCATTTTGCTTATTGGACGAAGTAGATGCACCGCTGGACGATAGCAATACGGGTCGCTTTTGCGAGCTAGTAAAAAATATGTCAAAACAAACTCAGTTTTTATTCATCAGTCATAATAAAATTACCATGGAGATGGCGCAGCAATTAATTGGAGTTACAATGCAAGAACAAGGTGTATCAAGAATAGTCGCTGTTGACATCGCAGATGTAATGAAAATGGGAAAACGGGAAAAACAACCTGTAATTTAAACAATTTAGGTTGATCATATAAAACTAGCATGATCTAATTTACGTGCTTTGCATAAAGATATTTTTAGGGGATAGCGAGGAGATAATATGGATATATTGAATATGAGTGACTTGCAGATGAGCCTGATTATCATCGGCATTATAGTTATCGCCGGTGTCGCTGTCTTCAACTGGCTACAACAACTACGTTATCAGCGTAAAGTACAGGCAGCATTTGATCATAAGCACGAGGATATACTTTTAGATACACACCATTCTGAAGATAGCGTGCAACGAATTGAACCGAAATTTAATAAAATCCTGGCCTCTGATGAGCAACTTGATTCGTTCTTACCAACTGAACCTGCTGCATATAATGAAGCTAAAAAACCGCCTGTTACGCCGAGCTCATCAATCAATATTTCAACAACTGCCTCTGCAACTTCACCTATTGTAGACTATGACAGCAACACAAATTATATTGTCAATATTAGATCAGAATCTGTTATCGCTAATACTTATATCGCCAAACTATTACAAAGAAAATTTGATTTTGGCAAATCTGTTTGCTGGTTAGGTCAACGACATAAAAATGAAGCATGGGAAGAAATCACCAATGAATCGAATGTCGAGAGTGATGGCTATGTGCATTTAAAAGGTTGTTTGCAACTTGCCGATAGAGCTGGTCCTATTAGTGAAGTCAACTTATCTAAATTCAGGGATCTAGTGCAAGATTTTGCCGGACAAGTACACGCTGTAGCCGATTGCCCGGATATTGTCGCCACCCATGAGAAAGCCGTCGTACTCGACAAATTCTGCGCTGAAGTGGATGTAATGATTGGTATTAATATTATCAGCAAAGATGATGGTGCATTTGTTGGAACCAAAATTCGTGCATTAGCTGAAGCTTCTGGATTCAAACTCGAATCAGATGGGTTATTCAAGTATCGTGATGATAGTAATAATCTCTTGTTTACACTTAGTAATTATGAATCTCCTCAATTCTTACCGGACAATATGAAATCACTGACAACACATGGTGTCACCTTCCTATTGGATGTTCCAAGAGTTGCTCATGGAGAAAGAGTATTTGATCAAATGACTCATCTCGCAAAAATTTTTTCCAATACGCTCGGCGGTATTATAGTTGATGATAATCGTGTTCCATTGAGTGACAGTGGAATTCAACGAAGTAAGCAGCAATTAGTTGAAATACAATCCGCCATGCAAAAAAAACATATCACTGCCGGCGGTGCAAGTGCCTTACGTCTATTTGTATAAGCAGAAATCTTTTAATTATAAAATCAAAGATGAAGACTGAGATACTGATAGATGATATTAAATATATAGTTACCCATGTTTCTTCATGCTAATTGTGGAATAATCGCTGTAGAAACCAACATTAAGATACCGTAATAAAGCTTGATTTATTGCATAAAAATACAGTCTAATTAGGGAATTACACAATTTATAATAATTTTACAATTGAGTGTGGAGATCAGAATGAGTCAGTCTTCAAATATAGAGCAACCTTTTTCTCCTATTGAAGTTAAGCTGGAAGCAGGAAAAGATTACTACTGGTGTGTTTGCGGTCGGAGTAAATCCCAGCCTTTTTGTGATGGTTCGCATAAAAATACAGAATTTATGCCTAAGAAATTTAGTGTCACAGAGAATAAAGCGGTCTGGTTATGCACTTGCAAGAAAACGAGTAATGCGCCTTTTTGTGACGGTACTCATCGTAAACTGTAGTTACCATACAATCACTGCTATTCTATAAAAATAGAATAATCGGTATTATTAAGCAACGCGGCACGACTAGAACATATAGAATATAGTTACTAATTACTCTTGTGGTTCAAAAATATAGTGTGGCTATGGAAACAGAGCTCAAATCTTTGGAAGAAAAAGTTTTTTTGCTTTTACGATTGTATCGGGATACTCGGATAGAAAATAATAAGTTACGTAAAGAACTTGAAGATACGCACGCTCAAAATGATAAATTAAACGAAAAAATAAATGCCGCAGTTGGTCAACTTGAGATTCTTCTATTAAAAATGCCCGACAATGAATAGTAAGTCGCTGAATATTAATATTATGGGACGTGAGTTTTATATTACCTGCCCTGATGAGGAACAAGAAGACATTCAACTTGCTGCAACTTATCTGGATAAAAAAATTCAGGAAATCAAAGCGGAAGGAAAAATTGTTGACTCTGATCGTATTGCAATTATTGCAGCTTTGAGTATTACCCATGAATTGCTCATATTACGCAATGGAAGTGGTTTTGACATAGATGAGTTTAAGCGTAGAATTGTGTCTTTGAAAAAGAAAGTTGATGAAGTAATGATCAAGAAAGAAAGCTAGGGTTATATCAGTTTAATCCCTGCGGTGTTTGTTAAGATCTATACTCTTTGAACCAAGTATTAGAAAATGGTTGTGGACTTTAGTAACACTGTTGTGCGCACCTTATTGGATGTGCCTGATGTGTTCGTGAAGCAACCGCCTTGGACCTCATGGTTCAAGATGAAGATCTGACGGCATATGTGGGGAGCTTTTATAGGACAAGGGGTACTAAAAGACTCCTTGTCCTTTCATTTTGGATTTACTAATTTATTATTTCAATAAGCTGTAACATGCTACAAAGGAATAGAACTCGCTCAGATTATTATCCAAACACATTTCTATTTGATATTGGGCGCGTTTTACTCGATTTTGATTTTGAGTCATCCCTCATGAAACTCATTCCTGAAGGTACCGATCACCCTCATGAGCGTGTTCAAAGTATTCTTAAGAAGAAAGACGAGCTTGAGGCTGGATTAATCGATCCAAAACGTTATGCGAATTGGGCGCTAGAAGTACTAGGCAGCAATGCTACATTAGAACAGTTCTATCGCGCATGGCAACAAATTTTTACCGTCAATGAACCCATGTGGGGTTGTGTTCGCCAACTTGCTGACCAAGGGCATCCGTTGATTTTAATCTCGAATATCAATGCTATTCACTGTCCTTGGATATTTTCAACTTACCGAGAATTCTCGTATTTTGAGCATAAAGCTTTATCGTATCAAATTGGAATTCTAAAGCCGGAACTCGCAATCTATCAATATGCAATCGATACGTTCAAACTTAAACCCAAATCGACCATCTATATTGATGATCAACCACAGAATATCGCATCTGGCAGAGAATTTGGTTTTCAGTGCTGGCAATATGATCTGAATAATCACCCAGCTTTTGAGAAGTGGCTTGAAAGAATCTTAATAACCGATTAACAAGTTATTTATCAATTTATAGCTATTATTATTTTTCTGCCAGAAAATGCTCAACCATCGCTTGTTTGTGCTCTATTTGACCAAATGAGACATCTTTTAACTGACCCTTGCGATCGAATAAAATACACGATGGCGTTCCTTGTAAAGCAAAGCATTCAAACGTTTCCGCTTTCATTGACTTTTGTTCCAAATAATGTTTCACCTGCTGTAGTACCGACTTCTTTTGCTCATCACTAAAATTCTCAAACTCAGGTAGAAACTCTCGTGCATATCGCAATACTCTTTCATCCGTAACCGGTTCATTTTCAGCCACCACGCGATCCATCCCAACGGCAAAAGGCATTTTCCACGGAAGCTTACCCTGGGATAACATACCATGCTGACTCAGTGCTTTATAAGTTTGACCAATCACCTCCCCCGTTTCGACTAATTTCTGCAAATTCTCCAACGTATTCTTATCATAATCCTCAAATGCAGTGGCTAATCCAATGACGACTAATCCCTTATCGTGATATTTTTCATGCAAACCAATGGCTTTCGGTAGAGAATAAATAAAACAACCAGGACAATTAACCTGAAAAACCTCGATCAATACAACCGAGCCAACCAAATTGCTTAAAGTGAGGGGCCCACCTTGAACCCAAGTATCAACAGTAATATCAGAAAGTGAGTGATTAATCATGGTGACTATCGTTAAAATAAGTAAATAGAAATTTTAGAAATATTGAAAAATAGAATTGGCCGATAAATACGCTGGTAATATTCAGAAATTGGAATCATTGCGTTATTAAATCTAACACCGAGCACAGAAAAAAGCGCTATCGCAATAGCGTGGCCAAAATAGCATATTTCAATGAATTCATAAAAAGAATTTAAACTAAATTTGCACTAAACTGATCCGGTTTGGCAAAAACATTACAATCGATCACAAAAATGCGCTACTGGTTAATGAAATCAGAACCCTATAAATTCAGCATTGATGATTTTTCAACACTACCCAATCAAACGGTTGCATGGGATGGCATTCGTAATTATCAATCGCGTAATTTTATGCGTAATCAAATGACTATTGGCGATCAAGTTTTTTTCTATCACTCTTGCTGTAAAAACCCCGGTATTGTGGGCATCGCCACCGTGAGTCAGTCAGCTTACCCCGATGCCACACAATTTGATCCGCAGAATAGGCATTTTGACCCCAAAGCGACAATCCATAATCCGCGTTGGTTTAATGTTGAAATTACCCTGGTGAATAAAACCCGGCTCATTCCCATCAAGGAACTCAGGCAATATTCGGAACTCGTCAAAATGCGCGTGCTACAAACAGGAAATCGATTATCAATCACTCCGGTCGATCCGGCAGAATGGCAATTCATTATGAATCTACTGTAATGTAATCCAATTTACTCGTACTTCTACTCAATCTTACTTACAAGGACTATTCCATGGAGTGGTGGCTTATTTATCTGCTAACCGGTGCATTTGTGGGTTTCTTCGCGGGTTTACTGGGTATTGGCGGCGGGCTTATCATCGTGCCCGTACTGATTTCCCTATTCACCGCGCAAGACTTTCCTGCCGATCGCATCATACACCTGGCGCTAGGCACCACGATGGCCACCATCATTTTCACCTCGGCGGCCAGTTTGCGCACACACCATCAGCATCACGCAGTAGATTGGCAGATTGTGAAAAACATAACGCCTGGTATTTTTCTCGGCACTTTCGGCGGAGCCGCTTTAGCCAGCTCCATGACGGGTCAACTATTGAGCATCATTTTTGTGATATTTATCTTCTATGCTGCCACCCAGATGCTGCTGCAATTTCGCCCTAGTCCCATTTTTCTGCTGCCCGGAAAAATTGGATTGTTTCTCGTCGGTAACGTTATCGGCGCGCTCTCCAGCCTGGTTGCGATTGGCGGCGGATTATTGTCCGTACCATTTTTGACACTCTGCAATGTCAGGCTTCAGCATGCCATCGGCACCGCAGCAGCCATTGGTTTTCCTATCGCACTGGCAGGCACCGCCGGTTATGTTGCAAATGGCTACCTGCAATTGGAAGTGCTACCCGAATACAGTCTGGGTTATGTGTATTTACCGGCATTATTCTGGCTGGTGCTAGCCAGCATGTTGACGGCACCGCTCGGTGCAAGGCTCACGCACTCCACCAAAACTGCAGTATTAAGAACGATCTTTGTTGTGCTGCTGTATGGCTTGGGTATCAGGATGTTGATAACCTTATTCTAATTGGCACGAAGATGAGACTCCGGTATGTCAATGCGCGTGTTGAATCCATTTTAACAAACCAATAGACTGGAGTGGATCAATGAACCTCAGCAATTAATACGCAGTTGTATGTGGGATTTCTATCGTAATTCCAGCCTAGCGTACTGAATGCATCTACGCGGGCTAGTCCTTGTAATTACTTCGTTCGCATTTTGTCTTGAGGTTCTAGATCTTCCATAGAACAGCCTTTCTCGGTCATTTTGTTTAGAATGCTATTATATAAACTGGCATTTTCCATTGAGGGCCCGGAAACAAGTAAACGAGCTATTTGATCACAATCGGCATTGGGCGCGTTGATAATCGCGAGCACCAGAAAATGCGTCGGCGAATCGATAGCAACCAAGCGATTGAAGAGATCCTGGGGAAGCGACGCATTGGCAGCAAGAGCGGACAAAACATAGGTTTTGTATAGTCCATGGCGAACAGGATCGGCAATGTTGGCCTCGCTCATCGTAGCCACGATTAGCTTTTCCATGATCGCTCGCGAAATATTGCGATTACCGGCCAATCCCGCAACTCGCTCATAAGTCAGCGGCCCTGTCGCGATTTTCTCCAAAATCGCCAGCGGCGTACTGGCGTTGGCGCCAACTTGCTGCGCCATCGCATCATCGCCGGATTCCACCAGCGTTTCGAGCATAGCCGAAGGCGTTGACGGATGCTGTGCCAGCGCGATGTCTACATCCCGTCGGCCCCAGGGAATCCAGCGCTGGCTGATTTTCTCAAGCGCTTGCGGTGTAGAATCCGGATGCTTCGCAACCGATAGCGCACTGTGCTGCACGAAAAAACTGAACCCAGCGAACGAGAAAACACCCACGAACACTGTGGCGATGCGTACATTTTTACTTTTCCATGAAGACCTGTTGGAACTCAGATCAAGCAAAGCAAAAATAGTGTAGACCAAAGCCCATCCAATACCTGCAACCGGGAAACCGTAGATAGGGATAAATATCAAACCGATAGCCGCTGTTGAACTGTCCGAGGTAAAAACAGCATGCACAATATACACCGCCGCACCGATGAAACCGGCATAGGCTCCCATTTTCAGAATAGCTTTTCGATTTTGCATCCATCTCCTTTTTTCGGATTACCTTGTCCACGACGTACTAATTACTATGTACTTGGCTTTGGTATCCCAGTTGTTGATTCATCGTTCCTTTCTCCCGGATGGCGCAAGCTTATCCGGGCTACTTGCTGCATTCATCGGCAATATTCTCAATTCGAGACCTGGTCCTGCGTTCTTCGTAGGCTTAAGCCATCCTTGGCGCTATTGCCCGAAGCCACATTTTTTTGACTTGCTCAGTCATATTTTTGGGAAGAAGTTCAACATTTGGGTGACTGCTGCTATACACCCGAAACAACTCATCAGCAAACGCTTGACCAATTTCTTGGATTTCGCTGAAGTCTAAAATTACAGTTCTAAAGCGATCGAATCTTGCGATCAGTCGTTTTGCCTGAGACCGGGAAACCAATTGTTCGTTGCCGAAGCGAGCTAGCCTCATAGGAACTACTGTTTTAGAGAAGTCGTAATCTTCAGGAGCTTCTGTAAATTGCGCATATACTTCAGCGGTAGTTCTGGTGCTGTTTAATGCAATCCGCATGTATACGGTGGTTCCTTCTGAAAAAATGCCGCTAGCCTCTTGGAAACAGTCATGAGAGGAATTTACCTCATGGTTGTATTGAAGGCCGTTAGCTGAAATTTCAAACGAGTCAAACATTCTCGATGTAAAGAAAACACCCTCTCCAGTGTGCTTGCTCGGGTCCGTAGTTAATTTTCCCTTCGAGAGTTCAAAGAGCGTTTGGCGCATGTCAGGCAAATTTAAGGCCGACGTGATCTTTGCAAAAATACCCACCCCGTCATCTGAAACAATGATCCAAAGAGCGGCCTCATCTTGAGAAGTAAAGACAAATACTGATTTACCAGAGGAGTGATCAATTGCGTTGTTGACCATCTCTGTGAATCCGTGACTTGCAATACTTTGCACGTTTGAAGGCATGCTCAAGTAAGGTTTGAAGTCATTTTCCCAAACAATATGCTCTTCAAGCCCGGTGAGTGGATACAAGCGGGCAATGCAACGCTTGTAGCCGGGGCTAAATACAGGATGAGTAGATGGCCCACTCCGTGCGATCCAGCCCTCGGTCTCTAATCGTTGAATGTACTTATTTGCAGCAACACGAGATATCTTGAAACGCTCGGCGTAGTGACGTGTAAGATCACGAGGGTGTTCGACAACATCTCGGGTCACTGTCCTCAAAAGTTCGTCGAATCGAGATGTTTTAGCCATGATGCAGCATATTGTAAACTTTATTGGATTTTATTGTAAACTTAATGATGTCGTATTGCAAACTAATTTCTTGTGTCTTGGGCAACCGACAGGTCGAGGTCGATAATTAAAAATTCTCATTTTTGCTAATAGCTACATCGTCGTCAGCTTGCTGAAAGTATCCATTTTTAATTGCGTTCCAATTATTCCACCAGCAACCGCACCGCCTCCCGATACTTTTCCACCGTCTTTTGCAAAATATCCTCCGGTAATGCCGGTGCCGGCGCTTTTTTATTCCAATCCTGCGTTTCCAGCCAGTCACGCACGAATTGTTTGTCGAAACTGGGCGGATTTTTGCCGGGTTGGTATTGATCGGCGGGCCAGAAGCGGGACGAGTCGGGGGTGAGGACTTCGTCGATCAGGTAGAGTTCGCCTTGCTCGTCCAGGCCGAATTCGAATTTGGTGTCGGCGATGATGATGCCGCGTTGCAGTGCATATTCAGCGGCTTCGGAATAGAGCTGGATGGCTTTGGCGCTGACTTTGGCGGTCAATTCCCAGCCGAGCAGTTTTTCCACCTCACTAACAGCGATATTTTCATCGTGCGCACCGGCGGCGGCTTTGGTCGATGGGGTGAAAATCGCGCCGCCGGGCAGCTTGTCCGCGAGTTTCAATCCTGCTTGCAGCGGAATACCGCAGATTGCGCCGGTTTGCTGGTAATCCTTCCAACCAGAACCGACCACGTAACCGCGCACGATGGCTTCGATGGGCAACGGCTTCAGGCGGCGGATGACAAATGCGCGCCCGGCCACTTGCTCACGTTCTTCAGCGGCGACGACCGATTCCGGCGCGATGCCGGTCAAGTGGTTCGGCAGGATATGCGCGAGCTTATCGAACCAGAATTGCGACAACGCAGTGAGGATTTTGCCTTTGCCGGGCACGGCGGTCGGCAGAATCACATCGAACGCGGATAGCCGATCGGTTTGCACGATCAGCAGTTTGTCGTCACCGACGGCGTAAATGTCGCGGACTTTGCCGCGGTGTAAAAACGGCAGGCTTTTGATGGTGGTTTCAAACAATGCAGTTTCGGTCATGGTGTTCGCTTTAACTTTGGTCGAGTTGTTGTTTGATATGCAGCGCTTCACGCAATGCGGTTTCGATGTCGCCGCTCAACACGGTGAAATGTCCCATTTTGCGGCCAGGACGTGCTTCGGCTTTGCCATACAGGTGCAATTTGGCCGAGGGGTGTTGCAGCACGATGTTCCAGTCGGGGTCACCGTTGCGCCAGACGTCACCGAGCAGGTTGATCATCACCGCAGGGCTGAGTTGCGCAGTCGAACCGAGCGGTAAACCGCACAATGTGCGCACTTGCTGCTCGAATTGGGACGTGACGCAGGCGTCGATCGAATAGTGTCCGCTGTTGTGCGGACGCGGCGCGATTTCGTTGATCACCAGTGCGTCGTCTTGCAGCACGAAAAATTCGACGCACAGCACACCTTGATAATTGAGATTCTTCGCAATCTGACAGGCGATTTCCTGCGCTTTTCCGGCCAGCTGCGGAGAAATCCGGGCGGGCACGATGCTGACATCGAGAATGCCGTTGACATGTTGATTTTCGGCCACCGGAAACATCACCACCTTGCCGTCTCCGCCACGCGCGACCACGACCGAGATTTCACATTTCAGCGGCATGAATTTTTCCAGCACGCACACGGCGTGATTCAATTGCGCATAGGCCGCTGGAAATTCCGCCGCGCTGGCCACCTTGACCTGACCCTTGCCGTCGTAACCGAATTGGCTGACTTTCAGAATGCCGGGAAGCAGGTCGGCGACATCTTGAGTGGCAAAATCCTCCCGCTGCTGTATGACCGCAAACGGGGCAACGGCAAAACCATTGGTACCCAAAAATTGTTTTTCTGCAATCCTGTTTTGTGCTATCGAAACACTGTATGCATCCGGACTGACGACACAAGATTTAGCCAACTTTCGTAATGAATTAGCGGGGATATTTTCAAACTCGGTGGTAATGGCGACACATTGGCTGCTGAGTTTTTCTAGTGCTGATTGATCGGCATAATCGGCACAAATAAAATCATCTGCGGTTCGCCTAGCCGGGCTATCGGAGAATGGATCCAATACCGTCACCCGGTAGCCCATTTGCTGCGCCGCCATCACAAACATGCGTCCAAGCTGGCCGCCTCCAACAACACCCAGCATGGCTCCCGGCATAATCTGCATTATTTGGGTAGCTCTGCAGCCATGACGGTGTCTGTTTGTTTTTTCCGATACTCGTTCAATCGCTGACTTAATTCACTGTTATTCACCGCCAATAATGCAACCGCAAACAGCCCGGCATTGGCCGCGCCGGTTTCGCCGATGGCAAAAGTAGCCACAGGAATGCCTTTAGGCATCTGCACAATGGAAAGCAGTGAGTCCAATCCTTGCAAATACTTGGAATTAACCGGCACGCCCAAAACAGGCAGCGTCGTTTTGGCAGCAATCATGCCAGGAAGATGAGCGGCTCCGCCTGCGCCGGCAATAATGCATTGGACACCGCGCGCTTTAGCTTCTTCGGCAAACTGAAACATCAAGTCGGGCGTACGGTGTGCAGAGACGACTTTAGCTTCATACGCGATTTGAAACTCATCCAGTATAGCAACCGCGTGCTGCATCACATCCCAATCGCTTTTGCTACCCATCACTACGTTAATCAATGGTTTAATCATTTGATTTTAGGGCTATCTATAAATTTGAGGATACTGACAAATATAATACTGCATTATCAGGCTATAAAAATACGGCTAGCTATTTTATAAGTCTGTGCAATAATTGTGTTACCTATTTCGCTAATATCAATAAAACGGCCTATTTCTTTATGAATTTTCAACGAGGGAAACAAAATAACGAACCAGAAATCAATTTGATTCCGATGATTGATGTGTTATTAGTGATACTTATATTCTTGGTGGTGACTACCACTTACTCAAAATTTGCAGAGCTTGAAATCAATTTACCCGAAGCCAATACGGAAGAAGTTAATAAGAATGTCGAGAAGCCCAATAGCATTGATATCACGGTCAATTCTGTTGGAGACTATACCATTAACCGGGAACCCATTAAATCTTCGAGTATCGAAAGCTTGCGTGATGCACTGCAATCAGCAGCTAAAAATTTATCGGATCCGTTTATTATTATCGATGCTGATGCAAAGGCTACACACCAATCTGTCATCACGGTGATGGAAGCAGCTCGCCTGGCAGGGTACAATAAAATCACTTTTACCACTGAAACCCATGGTGCTCATTGAAAATTATTCCCAATCATGATCGAATTAATTAAAAATTATTACAATAAGCTCACTTTTCATTTTAAGGAGACCAATATGGCCAATGTCAACGTCGATAATTTTTCTAAAGCTGCGCAATCCGGTTCTCAATATGTGCTAGCCCCCCTGCCCTATGCGGATAATGCCCTGGAACCTGTGATAACCGCCAATACGCTCAGTTTTCATTATGGCAAGCACCACAAAACCTATGTCGATAATTTAAATAACCTGCTTGCCAATAGCGATCTCGCTGGGCAGTCATTGGAGCAAATTGTCAGAGCGACTGCCGGACAAGCCGATAAAGCTGCCATTTTTAATAATGCTGCGCAAGTCTGGAACCATATGTTTTATTGGCACTGCCTAAAACCCAATGGCGGCGGCGAGCCATCAGCTGCACTCAAACAAAAAATTGAAGCTTCGTTTGGTAGTCTAGAAGCCTGCAAAAAAGAGTTTGCGCAAGCGGCTATGACACAGTTCGGTAGTGGCTGGGCTTGGTTAGTACTGGATGGAGACAAAATCACTGTCGCAAAAACAAGCAATGCAGATTCTCCAATCACCAAAAATATTCGCCCCTTATTGACCATTGACGTATGGGAACATGCCTATTATCTGGATTATCAAAATCGCCGTGCAGACTATGTGAACACCCTATTGGATAAATTGATTAATTGGGATTTTGCTGCGGCCAATCTAGGATAAGTTCATGATTTATGAATGATATTACTATCGCCCTTTCAAAAGGGCGAATCTTTGAAGATACCGCGCCGCTGCTAAAAGCAGCAGGAATTATTGCGCTAGATGATCCTGAATCGTCGCGTAAGTTAATTCTTTCCACCAACCGTGAAAATGTACGTTTAATTATCGTGCGTGCATCGGATGTGCCGACTTATGTGCAATACGGCGCAGCCGACCTCGGTATTGCCGGAAAAGATGTATTGCAGGAACATGGCGGCGCCGAACTTTATCAACCGCTGGATCTCAATATTGCTTGTTGCCGCATGATGGTGGCTGTGCCCGAGGGCTTTGACTATGACTCCGCGGTGCGCCAGGGCGCACGCTTGCGTATTGCGACCAAGTATGTGCAAACCGCTCGTGAACATTTTGCTGACAAGGGTGTGCATGTCGATCTCATCAAGCTCTACGGATCAATGGAACTGGCTCCATTGGTAGGCCTGGCGGATGCAATTGTGGATCTAGTATCGAGTGGCAACACGTTAAAAGCCAATCACCTTAAAGCAGTGGAAGAAATCATGCCTATCTCAGCAAGACTCATTATTAATCAGGCTGCATTGAAATTAAAAAGAAATACAATTCAGGCTATATTAGATGCTTTTTCCACAGCGATAAAAAAATAAATCAACCCGTCATTGTATCTATCAGGAATTAATTTCCTATCATGATCAAAATAAAACGATTCAATTCAACCGATGCTGATTTTAATGTAAATCTTGAAAAACTATTGGCGTTTGAGAGCGCACAGGATGATGCCGTCGATTTAACCGTAGCCAAAATTCTGTCTGATGTTAAGAACCGCAAAAATGCGGCTTTAATCGAGTATACCAATCAGTTTGACAAGCTCTCGGTGACAGCTGCTCAAGAACTTGAATTGACACAGCATCATTTGCAACAATCCTTAAAAACCTTACCGAATACTCAGCGCAATGCTCTTGAACAAGCTGCCGAACGAGTACGCAGTTATCACGAGAAACAACAACTGAGTTCATGGCAATATACAGACTCTGACAACACACTATTAGGTCAAAAAATAACGCCATTGGATCGTGTCGGCCTCTATGTGCCCGGCGGCAAAGCATCCTATCCTTCCTCCGTATTGATGAATGCCATTCCAGCCAAAGTAGCCGGTGTAAAGGAATTGATCATGGTGGTTCCGACTCCAGGAGGCGAAAGAAATGACATGGTTCTGGCAGCCGCTGCGATTAGCAGGGTGGACCGCGTATTTACTATTGGTGGCGCACAAGCTGTAGGCGCATTGGCTTATGGTACGGAAACCATTCCGCAGGTCGACAAGATTGTTGGACCTGGAAATGCTTATGTCGCCGCCGCCAAACGCCGGGTTTTTGGCATTGTTGGCATTGATATGGTAGCCGGTCCTTCCGAAATCCTGGTGATCTGTGACGGCAAAACAGACCCTGATTGGATTGCCATGGATTTATTTTCTCAGGCAGAGCACGATGAATTAGCCCAAGCCATTTTACTATCGCCGGATGCAAAATTTCTTGATCAGGTCGCACAAAGTATCGATCGTTTACTACCTGAAATGCCACGCAAAGCAGTTATCCGTACATCACTGGAACATCGTGGCGCTTTGATTCAAGTGCAAAATCTGGACGAAGCTTGCGCAATCGCCAACAAAATCGCACCAGAGCATTTAGAATTGTCGGTTGATCAACCGGAAAACTGGGCCAGCAAGATTCGGCATGCCGGTGCCATCTTTCTTGGCCGCAATGCTTGTGAAGCCTTGGGCGATTACTGTGCCGGCCCTAACCATGTTTTGCCGACTTCACGTACAGCACGCTTTTCTTCTCCATTGGGCGTTTATGACTTTCAGAAGCGCAGCAGCCTCATTCAGGTCTCTCAACAAGGAGCTGCAAAATTGGGAGCGATCGCTTCTGTTCTGGCTTATGGAGAAGGATTACAAGCGCACGCAT
>JAMXAE010000017.1 GCA_024281695.1 Nitrosomonas sp.
CCCAATACCAATAAATTGCGCTGATTGTTAAGAAAAGATCGCAGATAGATTTCGTACTACTCCAAGTTTATTTCAGCAAATGTTTAATGGCTTCCTGTTCAGAAATCAATTCCTGATAGCTTTTCTGCATTTTTTGCTTGTCTAACTCACTCTGTTTTAGCCCCTGAACAATCTTATATTGACCATTCTGGCAAGTGGTAGGAAAACTAAAAATAACTCCGCTGGGGATACCATAACATCCATCAGAAGGCACTCCCATCGAAACCCAATTATCCTGCGAAGTGCCAAAAACCCAATTTTGCATATGATTGATAATTGCGTTGGCCGCACTGGCTGCACTCGATTTACCACGACGAGCCTCAATGATTGCCGTCCCACGCTTTTGTACGGTTGGAATAAAATAATTCTCTATCCATGCATGATCGGTTAGTAAGGATGTTACCTTATCGTTACCCACCGTTGCATGACTCAGATCAGGAAACTGCGTATTGGAATGATTGCCCCATACGATCATTTTTCTAATGTCTGCTACAGGTACTCGAAGCTTCAATGCAACTTGAGACAATGCACGATTGTGATCCAATCGCAGCATAGCTGAAAAATTACTAGGATCAAGATCAGGGGCATTTTTCAGAGTAATGTATGCGTTGGTATTGGCTGGATTGCCAACGACCAATACTTTGACAGTGCGTTTGGCGGCTGCATTCAGTGCTCTTCCTTGCTCAATGAAAATAGGACCATTAGCTGCAAGAAGGTCTTTGCGCTCCATATTCTCGCCACGCGGACGCGCACCCACAAGTAAAGCGATATCCACATTATCAAATGCGACTTCTGGATTATCGGTGGTGATTATTTTTGTTAGTAATGGGAAAGCACAGTCATAGAGCTCCATGATAATGGCATCGAAAAAAGACTGTGCATCAGTAATGTCGTGCAATTGCAAAATAACCGGCTGATCTTTACCGAACATTTCACCCGCTGCAATACGATACAGCAGGCTATAGCAAATCTGTCCAGTTGCGCCGGTAACAGCAATACGAATAGGCGATTTCATTTTTTCCAATCCTCGAGAGGCCACCAATAGGCTGGAATTGGCAGTATATGGGGAAAAGTGAGCGAATTATACTTGCAATCAGAGCCTCACGGAAGAGTAAGTTTGCTTAAGATATAGGAAAATTGAGATAGGGCTTTGATTGCATACAATAATGATGGATTTAATTAAATCACGTAATAAACCTGCATTGTTTAGTATTAGATAGGGCACTTGCTTTATCTTTACCCTGACTACACTATTTTTCCGAACACCTCTAAATTACTTTCTTGCATGCCGATAACCTTATTTATTCTTTGCGTGGCGTATTAAGTTATGAACATAATCGCAATTTTTACTAAAACATTTACCTTATTGAGATTTAATCGAAAATCTAGACATTTTAAGTATCAATCCCTGGAGGAAATACTTTCCAACACCGAGTATTCTTTTTTCCTGACGTTAAAAGAATCTTTATCAAACGATTATGAAATATTTGCAAAAGTGCGTATTAATGACGTGCTTACGCCAGATGAGATTTTTACTATACAAAATTCTAATGCTGCAATCTATCGAATACCTCCTAAGCACTTTGATTATATCCTTTGTGAGAAACACACGCTTACTGTAATCGCCGTTATAGAATTAGACGATAAAAATCATATTCGGCGAGAAGCTCGTGCTAGAAGCAGTTTTGTTGAAAAAGTATGCATGACTGCTGGTTTTAAACTACTACGCTTTCCTAGTAGATCAAGTTACCGCTCCCAAGCTGTAAGGGATGTAATATTAAATTCTTTGAATCCATCCACTTGACTTAAAGTTAATATTTTTTAGCCTCGTAAGCCTTTACTTGAAAAGGCACTATTGACTGACCAATTAAATAAGGTACTTTTGTACATGATCCATAATTAGATAATGGTTTTGGTCTTAAATAGGTCGTCTTGATGCTATTTCAAAGACCAATATGCTCATAGGGTGCGCCGCTCATCGGTACGAAGCGTATATGGCTAATACAATTATGCTAATCATCTGATTGGGCTATGCGGTTTGATTGGCTTGAAATTACCAGTTTTTGTCATATTACAAATTAAATTCGCTTATTTTCTCTGACATAGCAGCATGAGCAGGGGAGGAAATCATTGAACTACCACCAAAAATTAATGCTGCTGCAGCAATAGTTGCAGCTTTTGTAAAGCAACTTTCAAATAATTTCCTCTTTTTTTCATCTTTTTCGGTTGCTCCCGGTGAATTTAGAAGTTGTTACTAACATTATAGTATTTAATCAATTAATATCTTGATACATTTTATTTTGTAACTCATTGGAGGTATATGGAAAATTATCTCCTCTAAAGCACTGAGCATCATGTTGGCTCAGTGATCATTTGCATTACCGAATGAATTTTATGAAATTGTTTCATCTTTTCATTGGTGGATTTAGATAAAACTTCTTTGTCGAATCATGCCAAATCTGCTTTCAATCACTAATAGGCGTCGATAAGAAAATTGCAATAGAAGAGTTCCCCAAAATCTAGTAATTAAGTACTAGATTATTGTTTTCATCATTTTTATCTCAGACCTCGGGAAACACCTCAAAAAACTCGAAGACCTAACCACCAGTGCCAACTCATCCTGTAAAGAATTCACAAATCTATTAATAGCTTTCGGCTTCCAAATCGAAAACTGCGGCAGTGCTGGCCATAAAATCGCACGACACCCAGCCGTATCATTAATTGAGTATCCTAACTATAATTGTGGTCATAATAAGGGTGAAGCCGTTAAACGCCCGTATATCAAAAAGCTATACAAATTTGTCAAACAACACGAAAACGCAATCAAGGAACACATGAAATGAAATTTGATCCTGAAGCCTATTCGATTACGATACGTAAAGAAGAAATCGACGACGAAATTTTATATGTGGGTAGGGTAGCTGAATTCCCAAATATCAGCGTATATGAAGAAGACTTTGCAACTGCCCGAAACCTGGTTATCGATGCAATTCAAACACTGAAAAAAATTGCTGACGAAACGCACAAAGACTTTCCGTCGCCATATCTCGCAACATCAAACGAATTTATGGAGCGAGCATCTTCATTTCGATAAAACTACTATAATGAAAAAATTGTTTGGTTGCACCACAATTGGCACAATTTTGATAATCCAGCTGGCCGGATGCATAGCGCCGCCAGTAGTTGGGGTTCCTGTAGCACCTGGAATACCGCCCGGTGTTGTGTATGTAGCACCTACCTATGCAAACCCAGGCCCCGGGTATCTATGGAATTACAATGATAATTACGGTTGGGGATGGCACCACCCGAACAACGGATGGCATCGAGGATGGAGATAACTTACTAAATTAAGAAAAGCTTCTTTCCAAAATCATACCGAAGCGGCTTTCAAGCACTACTTGCCGCCGGTAAAAATCAGCTTTTATTTCAAGCGCATCGATTTCTTTGTTACGTCTATCAAGTTCAGATTTCAACAAGTTATTTTCACTCTGTAAGCTCGATACCAACTGACACCGCCAGAAAAAAGCCCTGATTTCATGTGGCGCAAATCCATTGCGCCACTCAGGAATAAAAATTAAGCCATTCGTAAAACGATAACCTTTCCATTCATCGCCCAATACTGCGCTAGCATCGCCTGAAAGATACAGCTTTAAAAGCCTAAGTGCTGGTTCCGGTATTTGCTTAGTGCCTTTTTTCCATTTCTTGATAACTTTCTGGCTCTCTCCGGTGATTCTTTCGATTTCTTCTATACTCACACCAAATAGTAGATCGTTCATTTTTTCAGCCTAAGCGTAAAGACTCAATCATTACAAAACTCAATTGATTTCTATTTCGATATAAGAGACGCGACAAGCAACGTATTCAGAAGTTGTTATTGCTTGTCGGATTTGAGGATATTCAAAGGAAACTGTTATTTAGAAATGGTGCCACAGTGGAATATGGTCGTGGCTCTAAATATGTTTATGGAAAGTTGTATTGTAAAACTACTGAATTAAAAAAACACCGCTCCAAAAAATCAGGTCAGCATGTTACTGACGATGTGATCAATTTCTGTGAATCTCAAGGCATAGTACGGGAAGAATTCACGCTGAAATCACGCTTCCTACTGCAAAACGGCTTAGCTTTCCTTGGTGCTATCACTGACGAACTACTCAAAGAGGTCTATATGGACAGGACACAATTACAACGACTTGAGGCTGTTAAATACGATGATTTCAATCATTTACCACGCCACCTTAAAGCTACTTACGTTAGCTGGAAATACGGTTTTCCACTTTAATCTAAAGCGTGCTTCTTTTTTTAATCATCGCAAAGCTCTACTTGCTTACGGAATTGATATTTCCATACCAAACAACGTTCAGATGCTTCCTTTACGAGTACGTACCGTCAATCTCTCCGCTGTTTCTGCCTAAGTACGAGGTTTTGGACAAGCGCTTTGTCAGCTTGAAGATGGAGACTGGATGATCGAAGTTACCATGATTGAAACGGGCGAGAAAGCCGAATATCGATTAACACGTCTGATCGACGATCCGGAAGCGCCCTGATATATGCTGTAGCTTTTGATTTGGTGGTTTCCGATACCGAGAAGTATCACCAGAAAGGCGTAACTCAGGCATACACCGAGATCGGTGCTATTCTCGGCGAACATGGCTTTCGTCGTGTTCAAGGTAGTTTGTATGTCACCGATGATGAAAACATGGCGAATCTGTTTCTTGCTATCCAGGCTCTACGCAGCCAGAAATGGTTTCCAAAGTCAGTTCGTGATATTCGCGCTTTCCGGATCGAACAATGGTCTGACTTCACCCCGGTGGTCAAATCTGTCTAGCAGAAAATATTGAAAGGAGGCTCCGAGGCTTTGCCATAGGCAAAATGTAGGAGTTCTCAATTTTTCGTCGCGGGTTAATGTTACAAAAAATTGTATTCACTCTATTCTTACCGCCCCTCTTATTGCCAAACAGAATTTATAGTAAATCTGGTAACTAGATTATTAACGTATCAGTTTGATAATTCTCATGTACTGTCGCGTTTGTAGTGAGCACAACCAAAGAATGATGCATCCGAGTTTACGACTTTGTTAGGCTTTTTCCATTTCATAATTTAGGAGTAATTCTTTGTCGATATTACTTGGCACTCTGTAATTGGGATGTTTCAAGAGCACCCTCAACATCACTCTTAAATACTCGACTGCCAAAAAATGAGCATGTATTTCATTTTCTTCATCTATTTTTATGATTTTCTTTTTATCAAGCCCTTTGCTTCCATGAACAATTGCAGATCGATAGGCATATATCTTTTTAACATCGCCGAATGACTCAAAAGGAGTACGATTATGAAATTTATCCAGTTTTGACAACGCCCCAATTCGCATTGCGAGCTTATGTGTCATTTCTTGATTTCCATCGTCGGATAGTAGTGCTTCTAGTGCTATAGTTGCATCTAGAACAGAATCTTCTTCATTATCGCGAACCAAACACTGATTTAAACGTTTGATCGAAAGGTGAATAGAGTTTTCTTTTGCTGATACTATATTATTGTATAGCATAGCAATTTGATCTATTTCTTCGTTAGATACCAATGGAATGGTTTCGATTCTCCAATAATAGTCTTCGAACAACCCTGGGTATGATCGGACAGTGACGCCCTCAACATATGGCAAATCAGACATGTTATCTGCAGCCCATCCTTTAGCAATCGAATATATCTGTGCATAACCAGTATTTTCCTTTAATGCAATTCTTAATGCACCGAAGAAATTATCGATTAGCTGAAGAGGGTACGCTCGTGGTATTGAAAGCACATTAAAATTTAACATGCTTATCGAATTGGGCACCTGCCAATTTTTTAAAGTGAAAGCATGAGTTGCCGAAATTATTACTGCTTTATGGGCACTCGTATTATTTGACTCAACCCCGTATCTTGCTTGGTGTTGCTTATCAGTGATCCTTCTGATGTATACACCATCTGATATTTTGTATTCATCTAATGGGAATTGAAGAAATAGAATAGGAACACAGATATCTATATATAGATTTTTGCTAAAAATATATGCTATCGTTGGGGCTATAGCGTGATAACCCTTTTCTTTTTCATAATCATAACTGGAATTGGAGTGGATATATCGATCGATAGCGGTTTTTATTCCATAAACAATATATAGTTCATCAATTTCAATGCTTATTTCGCCATCTACTGCTGGAACATAATTTATTGTAAATCTTCGATGTAACTTGGGGTGTCTTCTCACAAATTCAATTAGATGGGTAAATGAAGCAATATCTTTTTCATTGATTATTGGCTTTCCATTATAAGAATGAAAGCATTTTCTATAATCAACAGGCTCATTCCCAAATGATGTAAAAACCCTAGGAAGTCCGTTTTTCTCATATAAAATTGTGGGAAAATTATAATAGCTGCCAATATAATCTCCTTTTTTACAATTTTGTTTAATTGCTGATAATCCATCCTCCAGCGCCTTTAATAGAAGCGCAGCATAATCTTCAATCAAATCTTGTATCGAATCGAATATGTTTTCCTCTTCAGAAAGCATGCACTCATCCTAGTAGGAATTACTGTAGTTCTTAATTGAAGTAATACATTCCATTTTATTTCTCCCGTTCTAACAGCTCGGTTATCTTCATAATAGCATATAATATCTATCAACCTCTTGATTCACAGCGATAAAATAATAGTTTATATACAGGTTGTTTGCGGCTAAACTTCAGGTTATTTCTATCTGGAGTTTTGTAATGCATAATCTCTCAAATATTCGTAATTTCTATTGGCGAATTAGAGCTAAGCGCAATCCATCTGAAAAATGGAAATATTATTGTGATATGTAGCGAAAGAAAAAAAACGCCTGATTAAATCAGGCGTTGATGCGGATTACTTACGGCTATATTGCCGTTCTCTTAGCGAAAGGTTTGATCAGCATACCGAAAAGAGGTTATTTGAGATTGATGATGAAAAAATGCTTATTTGTTTTAGTTTTAACTTTGATTGGTTGTTCGGGAGTTGTTGTTCAGAAGGATACCAGCTTAAGAACTGAGTTAAGATTAGCAGATGAAGGAAATGCTGAAGCTCAGTATCGTTTAGGAAGAATGTATCTCACTGAAGTAGGTTATCCGAGGGATAATTCATTAGCTTCTTTGTGGCTTAGTAAAGCTGCAAATCAAGGCCATGCTGATGCTCAATTTCTTTTAGGTTTATTGTTTTCGACTCGGGACGATTCTATCAAGGATTATACTCAAGCATCATTTTGGCATCATAAAGCAGCTAATCAAGGCCATGTTCAATCTCAGTTTTTACTAGGAAAAATGTATTACGAGGGATTAGGTTTATCAAAAAATTATGCTCAATCGTTATTATGGTTCCGAAAATCAGCCGATCAAGGACTTGCTAATGCTCAGTTTCAATTAGGAATAATGTATGAGGATGGTACAGGCGTGCCTGAGGATTATGTTCAAGCAATTTCATGGTATCGCAAAGCGTCTGATCAAGGATTACCACAAGCTCAATATAATTTAGGATTGATGTATCACAATGGTAGAGGCGTTCCTAGGGATAATGTTCAAGCATTTAATTGGTATAACAAAGCAGCAGATCAAGGATTTGCATTAGCTCAGTCTAATTTGGGAGTTCTGTATTATAACGGCAGTGGCGTTTCCAAAGACTTTATACGAGCGGCTGCGTGGCATAGAAAAGCGGCGGATCAAGGAGATGCTAATTCCCAGTATTATTTAGGAGCAATGTACTTCCTCGGCAAAGGTGTTTCCAAAGATTATAAATTAGCTTATTTCTGGATGCTTTTATCTAGCGTACACGGACATGAAGGTGCGGTTAAGTATCGAGATATTATTGAAGAAAATCTGACACTTCAACAACGTTCTGAAACTCAATCTGAGGCAACCAATTGGAAGCCGGTTAAGTCAAATTGATAAAATATTTAAACGGTTTTTTAGTTTGTTAAATTTATTAATAAAGTTTTTTCAATTTTTTTATAATTTTAAAAAAATATGAGTGACCAACCAATCTTTGCATTTGTACTAATGCCTTTCGATGAAAAATTTAATGATATATACAAATATGGCATAAAAGAAACTGCCAATAAAATTGGAATTAAAGCGGAAAGAGTTGATGAGCAAATGTATTCTGAAGGGATGCTGACTAGAATCTATAGTCAAATTGACCAAGCTCACCTGATTATTACTGATATGACAGGAAGAAATCCAAACGTATTTTATGAAGTGGGTTATGCTCATGCAAAAAACAAAATATGTTTGCATCTAACTCAAGAAAGTATCGATATTCCATTTGATTTACAACATCAGAGACATATTATTTATAAAGGTTCGATTGAAATCCTCAAAGAAAAACTTTTAGAAAATTTAATATGGGCAAAAGAACAAATAGAAAAAAACAGGAACAACATTGATCATGAAGAATTGGGAAATGTTGCAATGAAGACTTATTTAGAATCTATTTTTAAAATTACTTAGATCGCTTAATATTGTAATTACTGCATAACCTTACACGAGTACATGGGTCGCGCTGCCGACCGGCGCGAAGGGTATGGCCGCAAAGCGGACATGCTGCCCGAACCCTAACAGTGAAGTAGTTGACCCTGATACCTTATTGCTAAACGGGTTTATATTCTAGATTGCTTGCCGCTAAACTTCAGATATTTGATCTGGAGTTTTTATGAATTTTCGTGATTTAAATAGCTTGTATTGGTTCATTCGTTTCTACTCACGTGACAAAGTGCGTAAACGTAGATATTACCGATATGTTGCGAAGGAAAAGAAACGCCTGATTCAATCAGGCGTGGATAAGGAATACTTAAGATTGTATTGTAGAACGCTTGCTTTTAAGCATGACGAACACGCTGAAAGGCGATTATTATTTTATAAATGTCAAAATAATATAACTTATTGATTATAAATATTATTATTCTAATGAATTTAACATAATACAAATTATTGGCAATATATTGTAGAAAGAAGCGTATAAAAAAGTAATTTTATTTTTTCTCGGCCGTAATATACTGATATTAGGCCTAACTGTTCGTGATCATCAATTCCTAGCCAGTTTCTTCCTAACTTATATCACCACAATATCCGCATTAGTTATATTTAAGCCATTTCCCAAGATCGCAATTTGTATCGCAATGCCGCTCCCATTGCCGTCAGCATCGTACAACAAGGTACCTGCTACATTGTTGTACACGATGAAATCATTGGCATCCAATGCTTGTGTGCCGATAATCAAGTGACTCATCTCTAACGTACCCATTGTGGTAAATGCAGTGAATATATCTTTTTCTAACTGTATGGTGTCATCAATAACAGTAAAATCTGTAATCGCATCAATGTGACCTGTTGTCGTAAATCTGAAAATATCTTTACCGGTGCCACCGGTTAAAGTGTTGACACCGGCACCGCCATTGAGTATGTCATTACCAGCCCCTCCGCTCATTTGATTAGCTGCTGAATTGCCTGTCAGTTTATTAGCCAAGTCATTACCCATACCATTGATAGCTAATGTACCTTTCAGCGTAAGATTCTCAACATTCTCGGGCAGAGTGTAAGTGACTTTGCTGTTAATTTTATCCGTGCCCTCACTGAAGTTCTCGTTAACGATATCACCCGTATTATCGACAAGAAAGGTATCATTACCCGACCCACCAATCAAGGTATCCACCCCAATACCTCCATTTAGCTTGTCATTACCAGGTCCACCATTCAGAATGTTAGTCAGTATATTGCCGGCAATATTATCGTTGTAGTCACTACCCATAACAGCCTCAAACCCATACAATGTATCGTTATCCTCGCCTCCAGAGGAAGTGCCAGGAGAAAAAGTGGAGAGATTTAACGTCACAGATGAAACTGCATTACTATAATCAACCCAGTCAAAGCCTTTTCCTCCATACAATATATCATTACCTAAGCTACCTACTAACCAATCATCGCCATCCCCACCATCCAAGGAATTGTCATTATCGTCTCCAATCACGATATCGTTATGGCTACTTCCATAAACACCTTCAATTCCACCTAAGGTATCGCTGTCATCGCCCCCTGTGGAAATCCCAGTAGCAAGGTTTACCGTTACAGCAGAAGGTGCATCAGTGTAACTTGCCCAGTCAAAAGCGTTTCCTCCTCCCACCAATATATCGTCGCCTAACCCCCCTCTAAATTCATCATCGATATCATCCAGACCAATCAATGTATCGTTACCACTAGTCCCTAGATAAAGGGTCATAAGATCTCCTAAATCAGTGCAATTTCAGGAAAATTTCGCAATAATACTGTGGAGAAAGCACTCCAAGCATAATTATTTCACTATTTCATCGCGTTCAAAATCAGCTTCCCAAACTCAACGAGCACTCAATGCAGATTGCAGAAGATCAGCTGATGCTTGACCGCTGGTTTGTCTAACATAATTTGTTACGACAGGGATGAATTGCCCCACCATATTAGGTGAAAGGTTTAATTGTTGGAATGATCCAGCGAGCGCTGCTGCACCGCCCAGCGCACTGTTTGAATTTCCCATCAGAGAAGATAATCCGCCAAGGCTAGATGCTCCGGGTATGGCAGGCGCTGCATTTAGCATCCCGCTTATTCCGGGAACGGATTGAGATAATGAGGCAAATGCCTGCGAATTCATATTCCCCTGAGCTAATTGAAAAATAGCCCCGGCGCCACCCAATGCTTGCTGCTGAGATACTCCTAATTGACGTACCAAAATATCGACTAAACCAATTTGGTTGGTTCCCGCCGTATTGACAGCAGCAACTGCAGTCCCAGCTGCGCCTGCATTAATGACTTGTTGTCCGCTTTGCGCAGCCCCTACCATCGGAGATAAGCCTGGGTTTACCGTACCCAAAGGATTAATGCTATTGCTATTGGTTGCACAACCGATCAAAGATACGATGATTACTAGAACACCCGAATGAATATAATTGATTTTTATCATGATAATAACTCCTCTAAGGCTTGGAAAATAATTAAATATGCGTATCTATATCAAACAAAAAAACTGATGCAAATAATAGCACGGCAATCGTTAACTTCCAGCACTACATAATACATAATAGATAAATCATCCAATATCGGAAGTACAAATCTTTGATTCTGTCATAAAATCTTCACATTTCTTTCATTAAATCTTCACACGAATTTATTAAGCTTTCTCACATAATTCATATACCGATAAAGGAGAAAGTAATGTATTGTTTGATTAAAGAATGGCCTAACAAAATGGCAACCTTGATGACTGAGGATGGCGTAGTACTTTGGACATTTAGCGATGTAGAAGAAGCACGTAGAGTTTGGCATGCCTGGTGCTCACTTCAGAACGACAGAACTGCAGACCAAGCCGGATATCACGAAAAATTCAATATATCTGAATGTAATGTTTTCTAATACCATGCCAAAGAAATCTGGCAAATTCATAGAATATGAAAAAAATATAACGCTATATTCCTTTCTCAAGCAATCAACCTGCTGTTAAAAAACGAAAGAATCAATACTCTTTCGTTATGCCTATCAGTACTTAATGCAGCCATCGCCGTATTTTCTGATTGTTATGATCAGCTGTCACATTTTCTTTATTTTTCTTTGGTTATAACCAACAAAGCTCTTAGAATAAGGTCTCTATTTATCAATTCTAGGTTCATTCAGTATGAATTCTTCTTTCCCTTCGTGGCGTCGATTACATCAACAAACAGATAAAACAGTTTTAAGCAGTGCCGCCGATAAATCCGGATTTCCGCCGGGAACGTTAATCCATATTGGAGAAAAGCATGAATCGGAAAGCAAAATTTCAGTTACACAATACAATGCAGATACCCTGATACAGCATAAAATCACATCGATTGCAGAACTGAAGCAATTACAAAATAGTGAACTGATTACTTGGGTCAATGTAGACGGACTCAGTGATACCCATATCGTGGAAAGTATTGGACAAGAATTAAATATCCACCCCCTCGTACTGGAAGATATTTTAAGTACGCATCAACGACCCAAGCTAGAAGAATACGAAGATTTTCTTTATTTAGTGATAAAAGGTATCAGTATTAACCCTGAAAAAGATTTCAACTTGCAATATGAGCAAATCAGCATTCTGTTGTTGGCGAATCATGTCATTACCTTCAAGGAAAAAGCGGATGATACTTTTGACCCGATTTACAGTCACCTGCAAAACCGTAATGGCCGATTGAGACAATTGGGTAGTGATTACTTAGCCTACGTTATTCTCGATACCGTTGTGGACGAATATTTTGTTGTAGAAGATAGCTTAGATGAAATTATCGATCCTCTGGAAGACAATATATTGTTTAACTCCAATAAAGAAATGCTGCAAACCGTTCAACAAATTCGGCGCGGTTTAATTTCCATGAAGCGCAATATTTCTCCCTTGCGGGAATTATTGGCAACCATTCAACGTGCGGATACTCCTTTATTAAAGGAAAAAACGTTGCGTTATTACGGAGATGTTTATGATCATGTGTTACGTGTCACCGATGCGCTTGAGTCATATCGAGAAAGAATTTCTGCTATGCACGATATTTATCTTTCCAGCATTAGTAATAAAATGAATGAAACGATGAAAATTCTGACTATATTTGCATCCATTTTTATCCCTCTGACTTTTATCGCCGGTATTTATGGGATGAACTTTGAATATATGCCAGAACTAAAGTGGCGCTGGGCCTATCCGACGTTATGGATCATTTTTATCGCCATTGGTGTAGGTTTGCTACTTTTCTTCAAAAAGAAAAAGTGGATGTAAATTCTTATTTCTCAAAAAATTAATAAGAATAAAATGGTGCATAATTGATTCTCTTCGTGTAACGATAAGCCGTTCTACTAGGAATCTCGACTGACCTTGTCGTTTAAAGAAATAAATAATTTGTTGTCGCCAGGAACTGCCATTGATTAACTGAAAAATTTGAATTCCCTCTCGCAAAGAAGAGAAATAATCATCATTGAAATAACAACTATAATTTTTCTTCTGTAGCAGAAGAATCGTTGGCTGCAATTGCTTTTATTTGATTCTCTGCATATTGAGTGCGCCGCGCAATCTTACCAATTATCACGAAAAAAAGTGGCACAAAAAAGATAGCCAAGAATGTAGCCGCCAACATCCCTCCGAATACTCCTGTTCCAATGGAGTTGCGACTGGCTGCACCCGCACCGGAGGCAATTACAAGCGGTAGCACACCCAGGATGAAAGCCATGGATGTCATGATAATAGGCCGGAAACGAAGGCGTGCTGCATCAAGTGCAGCATCGGCTAGTGACATACCCGCCGCAAATCGCTGATTGGCAAACTCAACGATCAAAATTGCATTTTTAGCAGCCAACCCAATCAATGTCACTAGCCCGATTTGAAAGTAAATATCATTAGTCATATCGCGCATCCAGATCGCTAAAAAGGCTCCCAAGATTCCAAAAGGAATTGCAAGAACAACAGCAAATGGGATCGACCAACTTTCGTATAAAGCAGCTAGCACCAAAAATACCATAAGTAAAGCAAAAGCGAATACCACGGTAGATTGTCCACTCGCCTTACGCTCTTGCAAAGATATTCCGCTCCAATCGATAGCATAGCCTTTCGGAACCAAAATTTCATTAGCAACTTGTTCCAACGCTTCCAGTGCCTGGCCAGAACTGTAGCCTGGCGCGGCACCGCCTAATATAAGTGCTGAATTGAATCCGTTAAAATGCGTCACTGGATCTGGGCCACTATTGAATTCGGTGGTAACAACGGAGTCCAGTGGAATCATGGTTTGTGTTGTGGCAGTTTGAGCACGCACATAGATCTTGCTGATATCATCTGGGTTAGATCGATATTCAGGCAACGCTTCCGTTTGTACTCGATAGATACGTCCAAATTTAACAAAATCATTAACATACAGGTTTCCAAAATAAGCCTGCATAGTATCAAACACTTCAGAAATCGGTACGCCCAATGCTTTAGCCCGCTCTCGATCTACTTGAGCAAAAAGCCTGGGGGCGCTGACACGAAAATTGGTATTGGCAACAGCAATCGCTGGATGTTCCATCGCTTTAGCAACAAATTCCTGTGCAACGGCAGCAAACTCGGCAAAATCGCCTCCACTGGGATCTTGTAAGTGAGCTGAGAACCCTCCGGTGGAACCCAGTCCACTAATCGAAGGCGCATTAAAAGCCAGAATCAAGGCTTCAGGTATTTTAGCAAACTCCTGAAAAGCTGCCGCGATAAGACTAGGTACTTGCTCGTTGGCATTTTGGCGAGTATCCCAATGATTCAATGGAACGAACATGGTTGCTTGATTTGTTCCGCGAGTACTGAAAACAAAATTCTGACCTGCTAATGTATCGGTTGAATGAACCGCTGGAATTGATTGAAAATAACTTTCTACTTTATTCAGGACTTCAATGGTTCTGGTCATGGAGGCGCCATCTGGTAATTGAATAACGGTAATAAAATATCCTTGATCTTCTTCCGGCAAGAAGCTGCTTGGAATAGTTTTGAATAGACCTAGAATGACAACGATCAATATCAAGAATATGGCTATCGCCATGACAGATCGCTTAATGATGACGCCAATCGTTCCAACATAACGAGCCTGTATCCAATCAAATGAATGATTGAACATTTTCCAGAATCCCTTGGGGGCACCGTGACCTGGCTTGAGAACCAAAGCACACAACGCAGGACTGAGAGTCAGCGCGACGAATCCGGAGATTGCTACCGATAAGGCAATCGTAATAGCAAATTGTTTATACAATTCACCGGTAATTCCACCGAGAAAGGCAACGGGTACGAATACGGCAGCGAGTACTAGTACAATCGCAATCACTGGTCCCGTTACCTCGTCCATAGCCTTTTTTGCCGCATCTCTGGGCGATAATCCTCCCTTGGTCATGTGTCGTTCGACATTTTCCACCACTACAATAGCGTCATCGACCACAATACCGATGGCTAATACCATACCGAAGAGAGTCAGCGTATTAATTGAAAATCCGAGTGCTTCCATACCCGCCAACGTTCCGATCAAAGAAATAGGCACAGCGATAGCCGGAATCAAAGTTGCACGCCAACTCTGTAAAAAGAGAAAAACAACTAAAATTACCAGCAGCGTTGCTTCTCCGAGAGTTTTCACTACTTCGCGAATAGAAACATCAATAAATGTCGTGGTATCGTAGGGAATATCTGCAGTTACACCGGCCGGAAAGCTTTTAGATAGTTTGTCTACCTCTTCGCGTACCTGTCGAACCGTATCTAGGGCATTCGCACCTGGTGCAAGAAAAGTCAATAGAAATGTATTCGGTTTTCCATTCCATCGTCCTTGTAGATCATAGGACTGCGCCCCCAATTCTACACGTGCAACATCTCGCATTCGCACCATAGAACCATCGGGATAGGCGCGGACAATCATGTCTTCGAATTCTTTGACTTCGCTCATTCGACCCTGCGTAATTACCGGAATGGTCAGTTCTGTGCCGTTAGGCGTAGGTTCACGACCTATTCTGCCGGCAGGGAAATCACGGTTTTGCTCCCGTACTACCGCTGCAATTTCGGTGGGTGTAAGATTAAGTTGCGCCATGCGGACAGGGTCTAGAATTAAGCGCATGGAGTAATTCTGTCCTCCAAATATGATTGCATCACCAACACCAGGAAGCCGTTTGATGCTATCGAGAATTCGCAGCAGTGCATAGTTGGAAAGAAAAACAGTATCATGTTTCGGATCAGTGGAACTCAACGCAACTACTGCAAGTAAATCCGGTGATGTTTTCTTAACGGTAATACCTTGTCGTACAACTTCATCAGGCAGTTGCGGTTCTGCAAGACGTTGCCGATTCTGCGTTTGAACTTGTGCGATATCCACGTTGGTACCAATCTCGAACGTGAGTTTCATGGTCATATGCCCATCGTTCGTGCTAATCGATTCGTAATACATCAGATTATCGATACCCGGCAATTGCACTTCGATGGGACGCGCAACCGCCTCAGCAACTACTTCCGCACTGGCGCCGGGATAGTCTGCGTCGATTTGTACCATGGGCGGGGTAATTTGCGGAAACTGGGCAATCGGTAACTTCTGTAAAGCTACCAAACCGATAACTACAATGATAATGGAAAGGACCGATGCAAAAATGGGGCGGTCAATAAAAAAATGAGAACTCATGGTGTGTTTCGCTTGACATGTTCTTCTGCAGGTTGTGCAGCGGAAGCTTTTTCTTTCTGCTGATAAGGAATGGCATTGACTTTAATGCCTGGTAGAATTCGGTAGAATCCTTCCACTACTACGCGTTCACCTGAGCGGAGTCCATCTTCGATCAACCATTCTTTTCCTCGCCATGCACTGGCATGAATCGCCCGCAACTCAGCTTTTTCATCTTGATTAATTACAAAAACAAACGAACCATTAGGTCCTTGCTGCACAGCGCGCTGAGGAATTAGGATAGCACCGGCTCTAATATATCCTTTGATACGAATCTTGACGAACTGTCCGGGATAAAAATAAGATTGCCCGGGTGATAAGCCTCCTTCCGGATTGGGAAACACAAAACGCCCTTGTAGCGTACCGGTTTCAGGACGCAAGGCTACATCCGCAAAATCCAATACGCCTTCCTGCGGATACACACTACCATCCGAGAAAGTCATCACGCCACGCAACTGAAAAATATCCGGTCTCTGAACTTTCTGATCGGCAAGTTCACGGCGGCGACGAAGAAGATAGCTTTCAGGCACGCTCACATTGACATACATCGGATCGAGTTGATCAATTGTAGTCAATAGACTTACTTGAGCAGAAATTAATCGCCCTTCATAGAAATGACTGCGACCGATTCGACCATTCACAGGTGCAGTGATTAATGTGTTGTCCAAATCAAATTTAGCCTTGATTAAGTCATTTTGCGCAGCTTCCAGCGTTGCTTTCGCTCCCAGCATCTCAGCCATCGCATCATCGACATTTTTTTTACTGACGGCTTGCTGTTCCAATAGTGGCTGTACGCGCGCTAAATCTTGCTTGGCTTGGTTAAGTCGAGCCTGGGCTTGAGCTACCTTCGCTTTACTACTCTGATAATTCGCTTTAAAAGGCACGGGATCAATCAAATATAGCTTATCGTCCTTTTTGATATTACGACCTTCAGTGAAGTAAATTTTCTTAATGATGCCGCTGACTTGTGGTCGAATCTCCACCGGACGAAAAGCCTCTGTTTGCCCAATAAACTCTGGCTCATCCTGAATGGTTTGGGTCGTTACCGTGATGACTTCCACTTGGGGTGCCGGCGGTATCGGCGCTGTAGATCGTTCACTAGAACAACCAGTGAGCAGAATCAGACATAGCACGACATTAATACCTATAGCAGAATTGCTAACTCGCACGATAAAAGAGGTAAGCCTTTGGATAATTAGATGCATAGTTTCGGCTCTTGGTTATTCTAAAAAGGTACGAATAGCGAAAAAGAAGATTTCATCATAGCGGAATAAAGAATTCATGGCATCCATCCTCCCCCCAAAGCCTTATAGAGTTGAACGATCGATATTAGATGAAAACGTTGTGTTGCCGTCAGGGAAAATTCAGCATCGAATAGATTGCGTTTGGCAAGAAGGACATCCACATAACTGGTAATACCGCCTTGGTAGCGAAGATTGGCTACATGTAATGCTGAATGCAAAGCTTCAACCTGTTTTTGCTGTGCTGCAAGCTGATCATTGACAGTACGAATAGCCACCAAAGCATCTTCAACTTCTTTAAATGCAACTAGGATAATTTGTTCATATTGCGCTTGTGCCTGCCTTGCTTGTGCTTCTGCCGCACGTTGTTCAAACCCAAGACTTTTTGCATTGAGTAAAGGACCGGCTAAACCAAGTCCGCCTACGCCAAATTCGCTACCTGAAAGTAGTAAATTGGATAGGGCTGGACTGGCCACGCCCAGAAAACCGGTAATTGAAAGCTTGGGAAACCGCGCTGCTTTGGTAGCACCAATTCGGGCAGTAGCGGCAGCTAGTTGCTGCTCAGCCTGTAGAATGTCAGGACGTCGCTGTAATAACTCGGAAGGCAAGCCGGCGGGTACTTCAGGCAAAATAACTTGTTCCGTTAACTGGCGTCCTCGTGGAATGGATATTGGATTTTTCCCAATCAATACACTCAGCTTATTTTCTTCTTGCACTCTTTTGCGTTCAAGTTCAGCAACTCGAGTAGTCGCATTAGCTTGTTCTGCTTTAAACTGATCCAGATCAAGCCGAGAAATGACACCGCCTTGTAATTGCGCTTCGGAAATGGCAACCGACTCTTCCCATGAAGACAATGCACGATGCGCAATAGCTAATTGCTTGTCAAATTGCAAAAGATCAAAATAGGACTGTGCCACGGCACTAACTAACGTCAAAATAATCGCGCGGCGATTTTCCTCGCGTGCCATTAGATCGGCTCGAGCAGCCTGATTAGAGCGGCGAATTCTACCCCAGATATCCAATTCCCAATTCAACGTTGTTTGGCCAAAATAATTAAAAGGTGTTGCAAACCCAGGGCGAAGGAATCCACCGAGCGTACCAAATGCCGGAGCATTCGCGTTGATCTCCATCTGGGGAAAGAAATCCATTTGCGCTATATGTAGGCGAGCTTGAAGCTCTTCAACACTGGCGATCGCTTGCTTAAGATCCTTATTTTCCAATAAAGCTTGATTAATGAGTCGTTGCAGTGCTTCATCATGCAGGAGTTCCCACCAGGGAAGATTGGCGATGGATTGGCCTTCTGTTTGACTGATACGAAACTTCTCATCGGTCTTGATATGAGGTCGCAAATAATCAGGCCCCATGGCACAGCCTGTTATCAGCAAGCTCATCACTACTAAAAGCATACGAATTGAGCTGCTATGACGTTTCTTTATCATGGGTGCTTTTATCAGATCGAGTAGATAACACGGCAAGATAGTATCAGTCCATTTAAAAACATAAGTAAGTAAATCAGCTACAATCACCTCTGGTAAGTAACCAATACGTCGTTTCAATAAGCTATTTTTTGTGTGATATAGGAAGCACAAGAAAATCGAGGATAGCATATTTAAAATTTATGAGTCACCCCAATTACGCCAAAAGCGCGAGGCCTTCTGCCACACTCAGTGAATATCTTTTATACCAAGATTTTCACTATTGTTGCGGAACGCAGTTATTCATGATTTTGTGTGTTTTTCTATACACATACAGTAAGAATAGAATTTGATCGGTTATAAATAAGTGAACACAGGGATTAAACATGAAAGCGGTATATTTTGAAAAAGGGGGAGCGGCTAGCGCCTTGCAATATGGCGACCTTGAAACTCCCAGTCATTGTAATGCGAATCAGATATTAGTGCGCATCGAAGCTATCGGCATCAATCCGATTGACGCCAAAATTAAAATCACACCTGAGCGCTTTCCCGTTTCTTTTCCTGTAATACCCGGTTGCGATGCCGCCGGCGTTGTGGAAGCTACTGGCCTACATGTACAAAGCTTTAAACCAGGGGACGAAGTATATTTTTCACAACCAGGTTTTAATCACCGTCAGGGAACTTATGCCGAATATGCTCTGGTGGATACCAGTTTGCTCGCATTGAAACCGCGCTCTTTATCATTCGAACAAGCTGCCGCAGTACCGCTGGTTTTTATTACCGCATGGGAAGCTTTGTATGACCGAGCATGTATTACCAGTGGCCAAACCGTATTGATTCACGCCGGTGCTGGTGGTGTAGGTCATGCAGCTATTCAATTGGCGAAATTGGCTGGAGCCCAGGTAATCACCACTGTCAGTAATGAAGAAAAAGCGAATTTTGTGAAGCAATTGGGAGCCGATCAAATAATAAACTACCGAACGCAGAATGTGATCGCAGAAGTGCTGCGATGGACTGCTGGTAAAGGTGTAGATATTGCACTTGATACAATCGGCTCGGATGTATTGCAAAGCTGCTTTTATTGCGTCAAGCCTTACGGTGACATAGTGACTATTTTACAACCTACACCGGAAAACGACTGGAGTGAAGCCCGGAAACGTAATATGCGATTCAGTTTTGAACTGATGCTGAGTCCTGTTCTGATGGAATTAGAAGATGCAAAACAGCATCAAGGAGAAATATTACGACGATGTGCCACACTATTCGATGAAAATAAACTGATTATCGAGATTGCGCATGTCTTTGATCTAGTTGAGGCTGCAGCAGCACAGCATTTTCTTGAACAAAATCACCCGATAGGAAAACTGGCTATGCGCCATAAATAATCTATGTTTCTACTGAATCAGAAACCTGTCATTCTAAGCTGAAGGCATGTTTCCAAGCTAATTGACGGAGAGATACTCCTCGGTGTCTCTCCGCTTATACAGAGGCTCACCTATAGAAGCGTGAGCGTTTTTGTTTGAGGGTTACAGGAAGAAATCCCCTGCCACCCAATTAGTAGCGGTTGCCACGCCATCCTGCACTAAGATCTCGAAGTCAGCGCCAAGGTTAGCATCGACATTTCCTTGAATCATGGTATCGCCACCGACGTCAAAGACCCTAATCTGACCAGCGGCTGAAAATGCTGCCGTTGAAATAAACGCAAAGTTTTGGTTTCCTGCGGCACCGGCATTTGCATCTATCGTAGTAACATGCACCTTATCTCCAAGCACCGATCCAACTGCATCAAATCCAGAGATAATATCGTGCCCTGCACCGAGAACCGAATCTCCGATTGCATTGAATCGGAAAGTATCGTTTCCTGTACCACCAATTAGAAAGTCAGTTCCCGCGTCACCAACTAGTGTATCTGATCCGCTGCCACCGTTAAGTGTGTCATTGTTTGCATTGCCACTCAAGCTATCCGCTCCAGAGCCGCCGGCAATATTATCGTTCCCGCCGCCACCGGCCAGAGTATCCGTTCCTGCATTGCCATTGATCGTTAGATTGCCGACAACAGCTGATCCATTAACGTTATCCGCCCCATCACTTCCTTGGAAGTTTTCGATCCCAGCCGTATTGAGATTGATGGTCATCCCAATTGTACCGTTCACGAAGAGAATATCGGTTCCCAAGCCACCAACAACGCTCGTTGCTTGATCAGTTACGGTAATTGTATCGTCACCATCACCTGCATTGACCGTATCGGCACCAGCTCCCGAATTGATATTATCGTTTCCAATTCCACTCGTGATAGTATCGATCCCACTTCCCGCCGATATGAAATCGTTTCCATTTCCTCCGACGATATTGTTATTCCCTTCACCCGCATTAATAGAATCGTTGCCATCTCCGCCATCAATCGTATCGTTTCCCCCTGCTCCGATGATACTGTCGTCGCTGGCATTTCCATTAATATTGTCGTTTCCTTCGCCACCATTCAAGATATCGGCTGCGCTTCCGCCAGTAATGGCATCATTTCCACCGTTCCCACTAATAGTAACCGATACCGCCACTGCGCTGCCATTAAACGTATCAGCCCCTTCACTTCCTTGCTGAATACGCTCTATGCCGGCAGTTGCCAGATTGATCGTCCGACCCGTATCTCCGTCCAGGAACAGAGTATCGATCCCCAGTCCTCCATTCAAGGCTAAATATTGGGTATCGACTCGAATCGTGTCATCGCCATCACCGGCATTTACTGAATCGGCTCCTCCACCGGCAGTAATATTGTCATTGCCAGCGCCTCCCGTGACGGTGTCGGCTCCGCTTCCAGTTGTAATACTGTCGTTTCCAATCCCTCCGGAAACATTATTAGTTCCTTCACCTGCATTAATGAAGTCGTTACCGTTACCGCCATTGATTGTGTCATCCCCCCCTGCTCCGTTGATACTGTCGTCGCCACTGTTTCCTGTAATATTATCGTTTCCTTCGCCACCATTGAGAATATCCCCTTGATTCCCTCCAGTGACGACATCATTTCCGTCATTCCCGTTGATAACCAATGCAACTGCCATTGTGCCGCCATCAAAGGTATCGGCGCCTGCACTTCCCTGTTGAATTCGTTCAATTCCCGTCAATGCGAGATCAATTGTTCTACCCGTCGTACCACTAAGAAACAGAGTATCAGTTCCTGCTCCGCCGTTAATACTCACGAACTGGGTGTTTACCTGAATCGTATCGTCACCATCACCGGCATTAACTGTATCGGCACCTCCCCCAGCATTGATGTTGTCGTTGCCCAATCCACCGAGGATGTTATCGCTTCCAATCCCAGTAAATAGCGAATCGTTGCCCAATCCGCCATCCAAGGTGTTGTTGCCTTCGCCAGCGCTAATGGAATCGTTCCCATCTCCTCCATTTAGCGTATCATTTCCAAAGCTGGCACTGATTGAATCATCGCCGACACCACCATTTACCGTATTATTTCCTTCCCCCGCATTAATGCTATCGTTCGTACTGCCGCCTGTAATCGTGTCATTGCCACCGTTTCCGTTGATGGTAAGTGCCACAGCCATTCCAGAACCGTCAAACGTGTCGGCACCACTGCTCCCTTGCACGATACGCTCGATACCAACAGCTGCTAGATTAATCGTCCGACCCGTCGTGCCATCTAGGAATAATGTATCGGTTCCGGTTCCTCCATTCAAAGACACATATTGTGTATCGACTCGAATTGTGTCATCACCATCGCCAGCATTAACCGTATCTGCTCCTCCGCCGGCATCAATGTTATCATTGCCAATCCCGCCAGTGATATTATCATTTCCATCACGGCCAAAAATCGAATCATTTCCATCACCGCCGTTGATGACGTCGTTGCCGTCTCCACCATCGATGGAATCATTACCTCCCCCCCCTTCTACAGTGTCATCGCCGTCCTGTGCCGAAATAGAATCATCTGCTGCAGTGGGCGCACCAACGACCCCTGCTGATACCAAAGCTAGAGTGATCGTATCATTACCATTTGTTCCAGTTACGTTTGCCATGGAATTACTCCCTTTATAAGTATAAGAAATTAAGTATTTTTTACTCAGCTAATTCCTGCAAGGATTTACAATTTTCAGTTTAGCGATTGAGAAAACTTAAAGCAATAGGATTTTTACGCCTAGTCTTTCAGGATTTTTATCCTATATAAAATAGTCAATTTCCTCCAGATATAACTAGGAGATTAATCTACTCGACTCGTAACAATATAAATATAAGAATCATCAAACTCAGTAGGTTCAATATTTTCGGGTTCTGCAATGAATCCATTCATATTCGGAGTTTTTCAAAGACCCTCCCACGCAATGTATAAGGGTTATCGGCATTATAAACGCTTGAAACGTTCAGTAGGATGATCAAGCCAGTGAATCAGGCCTTGCGTATTTAGCGTGATGTCTGAACGCAGCAAGTCACTGATATCGGTTTGCAGTAATTGGCAGCCATGCTCCAATAATCGTTGTGATAGTAATTCTTTTAAAGCTTCTGAAATAATTGCTTGTCTATCAGATTTATTAGCTTTTGCTTGCTGGGCTATTTCGACGTGAGCATCAATCAGATTATGCATGGATTCCGCATGGTGCGTTAAGTGACCGATACGACTATAGTGAGTAAGATAAGCGTAGCGTGGCTCATAATGCATGATGTGATTTATCGAAGCATGAGCAGCATCAGGATCAAATTGTACGGGAGTTGTCGTCGGGAAAACAAATTCTAGGCCATTGACATCCAATTCCCGATATGAAACTCCAAAGGTATCTCCCGTAAAAAATGACTGGCTTCGTTCATCATAAATGCAATTATGATGACGAGCATGACCGGGAGTATCGAGAAACAATAAGGAACGGCCATTTAGATCGATACGACTTTCATCGGGTGCTTCAATAATCCGATTAGCATCAATAGGATAAATATCACCATATACCCGCTTAAATTCGACCTCCCCGTAAACATTCATAGCACCGGCGATTAATCGCGTTGGGTTTATCATATGACTGACACCACGCGGATGAACAACCAATTTTGCATTGGGAAAATGTCGCATACATTCACTTGCTCCACCTGCATGATCAAGATGTATATGTGTCAATATAATGTAAGCAACATTTTCGACAGTAATATTCTTTTGCTGGAGTGATTCAATGACACCAGGAATAGAAAAAGATGTGCCGGTATCAATCAGTGCAGCCATGCCATTTTCGACGATCAGATGAATCGCTGCCCGTTTTGGACGATGAAATTGTGCATCAATAGCGCTGATTCCATGCTCAAAATCTGTAACAAGTGCTAATGTCATATTTTTCCAGTTTTATTCACTAATTCTTAGCTATTACACTAATAAATAGAATTATTTAGAAGGATTCTTCAATTGTTCCAGAATAGCCGGATTTTCTAAAGTCGAGATATCCTGGGTTATTTCTTCACCTTTCGCGAGTGTACGTAGTAAGCGGCGCATAATTTTACCTGATCGGGTCTTCGGCAGGTTTTCACCAAAACGAATTTCATCAGGTTTGGCAATTGGACCAATTTCTTTTGCTACCCATTCACGTAATTGATTGGTAATGCGGATAGCGCCTTCACCTTGCGGATATTGACCCTTTAATACCACAAAAGCTATTACAGCCTCACCCTTAACTTCATGAGGTTTACCCACTACGGCAGCTTCTGCCACAAGTGGATTAGCTACTAGAGCAGATTCAATCTCCATAGTTCCCAAGCGATGTCCTGATACATTCAGTACATCATCAATGCGACCCATGATCCAAAAATAACCGTCATGATCACGGTATGCAGAATCACCCGCCAGATAATATTGCCCATTACCAATATCTTCAGGAAAATATGTTTTTTTGAAGCGCTCTGGATCACCCCAGAGTGTTCGAATTTGTGAAGGGAAAGGTTTCTTGATGATCAAAAATCCCCCTTTGCCATTTTCAACATCATGGCCTGCTTCATCGACTATGCTGGCTGAGATCCCGGGCAAGGGGAAAGTACATGAACCTGGCTTGAGTGGAACAGCGCCTGGCATCGGAGCAATCAAATGGCAACCGGTTTCAGTTTGCCACCAAGTATCGACTATCGGACAACGAGAATGGCCGATTTTTTCATAAAACCACATCCAGGCTTCGGGATTAATGGGCTCGCCCACTGAACCCAGTAATCGCAGTGAGGACAGATCATATTGAGCAGGTAAATCCGCTCCCAATTTAATCAGTGAACGAATTGCAGTAGGTGCAGTATAAAATGTAGTGACTTTATGCTTCTGGATAATTTCCCAAAAACGCCCTGCATTCGGATAGGTAGGAATTCCTTCAAAAATGATCTGAGTAGCGCCCATCGCCAAAGGGCCGTAGGCGACATAGCTGTGACCGGTGATCCAGCCGACATCCGCAGTACACCAGAATACGTCGGATGGTTTGTAATCAAAAATCCATTGCATGCTCACTTTAGTACCGAGTAAATAACCGGCGCTGGAATGTTGCACCCCCTTTGGTTTACCCGTTGATCCAGAAGTATACAGGGTAAACAACGGATGTTCGGCATTGACCCATTCTGGCTCGCACTGTGTAATCGCATCTTGGATAATTTCATGCCACCAAACATCTCGTGTCGGATCAAATGATATTTCTGATCCGGTCCGTTTATACACAATAACTGATTTAACCGAAGGTATACTACCCATGTGAATGGCTTCGTCTACAGTTGCCTTGAGAGGATTATGTTTGCCGCCACGAACTTGTTCATCAGCCGTAATGATTGCTACCGCACCAGCATCCATAATGCGTTCATGCAGACTCTTAGCCGAGAATCCGCCGAAGACGACCGAATGAATAGCTCCGATACGTGCACAGGCTTGCATAGCGACAACCGCTTCAATACGCATTGGCATATAAATAATGACACGATCGCCTTTCTCAATATTTCTTGATTTCAGCGCATTGGCGAGCTGACAAACCCTTAGATGAAGGTCGCGATAAGTCGATTGAATAACTTCTCCATCGTCAGACTCAAAAATAATGGCTACCTTATCCGCTTGCGTTGCTAAGTGTCGATCCAGGCAATTATATGAAACATTTAGTTCACCATCGCTAAACCAGTGATAGAAAGGAGGAGTTTTGTCATTCAATATTTCAGTAAAAGGTTTATGCCAAAGAATCAATTCTTCAGCCTGTTTTGCCCAAAAACCCTGATGATCCAATTGTGCTTGCGCACACAATGCTTGATACGCTTGAATACTCGGTATATTGGCTTGTTGGGTGAATTTCTCGCTTGGCTGGAAAACACGTGTTTCATTTAAAATGGATTCAATGGTTGACATGAAATTTCTCCGGTATTTCGTTTGTTCAATAAACTTGCGAAGATTGTATCACTGGCACTACACGCGATTATTACTTCTTATTTTTAGATACACACTCATTCCACTAAGTCTTCAAGAATTTCGTAATTTTTCTGAATTCTCTTAGCAATTTCTCACCTAAATTTGTACTAACGGATGCTATGATTTGACAAACTTAGCTTATTTTTCTCAAAAAAATACATTAACAGTCAATGTAGATAATGATAAGCCACTCGATTTAATGAGATGTTTGAAGCCTAATCCTCTTGAAAGTAAGCCAATCAGCCTTATATTAATAGCTGCTTTGTTATGAATTATATTGATATCATGGAGTAAACGAATGAAAAGAATTATTCTTTTTTTAGCAACCAACCTGGCCATAATTGTTGTATTAAGCATTACGCTGAGATTACTGGGATTTGAAAGAATCCTAGATGAGCAAGGAACAGGTTTGAATATCAATTCCTTATTATTACTTGCTGCTGTATTTGGATTTGGCGGTTCATTTATGTCACTTGCCATGTCAAAATGGACAGCAAAACGATTTACAGGTGCACAAGTTATTGAAATGCCGCGCAATGCACAAGAGCATTGGCTAGTTACCACTGTACAACGCCAGTCAAAAGTAGCAGGTATTGATATGCCTGAAGTAGCCATTTATAACGCGCCGGATGTTAATGCTTTTGCTACAGGTATGTCAAAAAATAATGCCTTAGTTGCTGTTAGTACTGGTCTATTAAATACCATGAGTCAGGATGAGGCTGAAGCTGTTCTGGCTCACGAAGTCAGTCATGTCGCCAATGGCGACATGGTGACATTGGCTCTCATTCAGGGTGTGCTCAACACGTTTGTAATTTTCTTATCTCGCGTCATTGGTCATACTATAGATCGAGTCGTATTTAAAACTGAGAATGGCCATGGTCCTGCCTTCTGGATCACAACTATTATCGCAGAAATTGTTCTAGGGATACTGGCCAGTATTATCGTAATGTGGTTTAGCCGTCAACGCGAATTTCGTGCTGATGCTGGTGGGGCTCGACTTGCAGGCAAAAATAAAATGATAGCGGCTTTGCGACGCCTACAATTAACGAGTCAACAAGCACATTTGCCCGATCAGTTAGCTGCTTTTGGTATTTCTGGTAGTATTGGTTCTGGGTTACAAAGCTTATTCATGTCACATCCACCGTTAGAAGAAAGAATTGCGGCACTAGAGGCTCAGCGCTAATCGTCTTTCGTTCCAAAAACACAAAAAACACCGAACCGATAAAAAGGCGCGGTGTTTTTTTGTTTCTTTAAAAACCTCCCTACTTACATCGCTATCCTAGAAAACTAATTAGTAAGAAGTTTCTCTTGAGAAATCCTGCCAGATGAAAGGCGGATTAACGGATGGTTTTGTTGGAATAAAAAAAGTAGCTGCGTCTAGTACTCCTACTAAACTGCGACCTACTGTATGCATGATACCCATTGCCACCCCAATTGTAACGCCATAAAGCGGACCTTCTTTTTGACTGGTTAGAATGACATTCTTAGGCAGTTCTACCCATCCGGTGGCCGCATTAGTAATACCGCTGACAAATTTCTCGGCTGAGTTATTAAAATAACTATCTGCAGCAAGTGTTTGAGACGAGAAAAAGAAAAATATAGAAAATAGTAAAGATAACTTAACAACTCTACTCATTAGAAGAACTCCTTTATTCAGTTTTAATTAGTTTTAAAATTAAATTTCTGTGTCTAGTAAAGATGTAAGCAGAAATTGATTTGAAGTTTACCTCTTCACGCTTAAACAGACAATTATTGATTTAGGGAGCTAAATACGATCATTAAAGCTGGGGATATTTAACAAAGAACTACTAGATAATGTAGTCAAGTAGTCATGAGTTAAGAAATATGAGATTCTTGTAAGGGGGAGGATCTCATATGACACAAGCACATCGCAGGCAGGATATATCGGAAAAGGATTGGGAATTGCTGGAGCCACATTTGCCAGGGCGAGAGGGTAGCTGGGGTGACATAGCAAAAGATAATCGTCAGTTCATTGATGCGGTTTTCTGGGTTATTCGCACGGGTGCGCCGTAGCGTGACTTGCCGCCGGATTATGGGGATTGGAGCCACACCCATCGTCGTTTTATCCGTTGGCGTGATAAGGGAATATGGGAAAAATTACTGGAGGTCTTGATTGACGAGCCGGATTACGAATGGCTGATGATCAACGCCAGCCATTGCAAAGTGCATCCGCATGCG
>JAMXAE010000018.1 GCA_024281695.1 Nitrosomonas sp.
CGCATGGAAGCGAAATTGCAAAATAAACGCCCCAAGCATCTGAATCTCTTCAAGATCAAACAGCCTTTGCCGGCCGTGATTTCAATTCTGCACCGCATCAGTGGTGCTTTGCTTTTTTTTCCGGGTATTCCCTTGGCGTTGTGGAGTCTGCAAATGTTGCTGCAGTCGCCGCAAAGCTTTGAAGCTTTGCAGGATTGTCTCAGCAATCCGGCAATCAAGCTGATCTTGTTGCTTGCAATATGGTTCTTTTTGCATCATTTGTGTGCAGGGATTCGCCATTTGGCATTGGATTTACATATCGGCGTCGCACTGCCACAAGCGCGCATGGGAAGTATGTTGGTCGTAGCAGTGGGTATCCTGCTAACTGCGCTGATCGGAGGAATGCTGCTATGGTAAGGCAATCCAGACGTGCGGTAACGGGCGCGCACTACGGTGTCAAAGATTGGCTGGTGCAACGCATAACCGCTGCTCTGATGGTCATTTATCTGATGTTGTTGGCGGGTGTTTTATGCGTTGCAGTGCCGCAAGATTATGCGGCATGGAAAAATATTTTCAGTCATCAGGGGATGCGCATGGCGTCCTTTGTATTTTTGATTTGTGTGTTCTGGCATGCCTGGATTGGGATGCGTAATATTCTGATGGATTATGTGCATGTCACGGCGATTCGTTTAACCGTACAAATTCTGGTGATTATTGCCTTACTGTTTTATCTGGTGTGGTCTGCTGAAATATTGTGGAGTTGATGTGGCAATAACCAAAAGAAAATTCGATGTAGTCATCGTGGGCGCCGGCGGTGCGGGAATGCGTGCTGCTTTACAGTTGTCCGAGGCGGGATTGAAAGTCGCGGTATTGTCCAAGGTATTTCCCACGCGCTCTCATACCGTTTCGGCGCAAGGTGGCATTGCCGCTTCACTGGGTAATGTGACGGAAGACAACTGGCATTGGCACATGTATGACACGGTAAAAGGTTCCGATTACCTCGGCGATCAGGATGCGATCGAATTTATGTGTCGACAAGCGAATGAAGTCGTGTATGAACTGGAGCATTTCGGCATGCCGTTTGACCGTTTGGAAAACGGCAAAATTTATCAGCGCCCGTTTGGCGGACAATCGCAAAATTTTGGCGGTGCACAGGCAACGCGCTCTTGTGCAGCGGCTGATCGTACCGGACATGCATTATTGCATACGTTATATCAGCGCAATGTCAGCGCCAACACGCAGTTTTTTATCGAATGGATGGCCCTGGATCTGATTCGCGATGAGCAGGGCGATGTACTGGGCGTGACCGCGATGGAAATGGAAACGGGAGAAGTCTCGGTATTGCAGGCCAGAGCAACCTTGTTTGCCACCGGTGGCGGCGGGCGGATTTTTCAAGCCAGCACCAATGCGCTGATTAATACGGGCGATGGCTTGGGGATTGCTGCACGCGCTGGAATTCCGCTGGAGGATATGGAATTCTGGCAATTCCATCCGACCGGTGTGTATGGTGTGGGGGTATTGATCAGTGAGGCTGTGCGCGGCGAGGGCGGCTATTTATTGAATAAGGATGGCGAGCGCTTCATGGAGCGTTATGCCCCGAATGCCAAGGATCTAGCCAGTCGGGATGTGGTGTCGCGTGCCATGACAACAGAAATGAAGGATGGACGCGGCTGTGGCGAAGACAGTGATCATTTGCTGCTGAAACTGGATCATCTGGGTGCTGAAGTGATCAAAACCCGCTTGCCGGGGATTCGTGAACTGGCCATGAAATTTGCCCATGTCGATCCGATCAATGCGCCTATTCCGGTGGTGCCAACCGCGCATTATATGATGGGCGGCATTCCCACTAATTATATGGGGCAAGTGGTGGCGCCGTATAAAACCGGTCCGGAAGAAATTGTCTCGGGTTTTTATGCAGTGGGAGAGTGCGCCTGTGTTTCCGTGCACGGTGCCAATCGGTTAGGTACCAATTCGTTGTTGGATCTGGTGGTGTTTGGACGTGCCGCCGCGAATCAGATCATTGAAGACTTGAAAATAAATCCGCATCATAAACCGCTGCCAACCAATGCAGAGGATAAGACGCTGAGCCGTTTGGCTCGTCTGGAAAATCAGAAAGACGGCGAAAATGTTGCGCAAGTTGGCGCTGCCTTGGCAAAAACCATGCAAACATACTGCGGAGTTTTTCGCTTTGAAGACATGTTGCAGCAGGGCGTGGAAAAAATTATCGAAGTGGGTGAGCGCATTGGGCGAACCGAAATCAAGGATAAAAGCAAAGTGTTTAATACCGCGCGTATTGAAGCGCTGGAATTGGATAACTTGAAAGAGGTTGCCACGGCAACCATGATTTCTGCGGAAGCTCGACGCGAAAGCCGTGGCGCCCACGCGCGCGATGATTATCCTGAAAGGGATGACGTCAAATGGTTAAAACATACTTTGTATTTCAGTGAAAATAACCGGCTGGATTATAAACCGGTGCGCTTAAAACCTATCACCGTGGAATCTTTTCCACCAAAGGCGAGAACCTATTAGATCAATAGCTTGTTTTGAATCCGAATCTCATTAGGTTTTGTTTAACTCTTGAACTTAATACATAGAATCTATGAAGAAATATAAATATATTGTTCTGATCATTTGGTTTATTGCCTGCTCTCCCTATTCTGCTTCCGCTTCTGCTGAAACCCGTTATGTATCCGATCAATTAGAAGTCACCGTGCGCAGAGGCCCGAGCCTTAGCCATGCCGTTTTGCGAATGCTGAAAAGCGGCGCTGCCGTGGAGGTTTTGGAGAATGATGCAGAAACTGGCCATACGCGAGTCAAAACATCCAATGGTACGGAAGGCTGGATACTCAGTCGTTATTTGAGTACCGAACCTGACGCCAGATCCCAACTGGAAAAAATGGCCAAGCAAATTACCAATTCAACCGTCCCAGAAGGTTCCGTGCGCGTTCAACTCAATACCATCAAAGATGAGTACGAAGGTACAAAAAAGCGCTTGTTAACACTCGAAGGAGAGAATAAACGATTAGAGGAACAATTGGATTCGATTAAAAAAGCATCGGCCAATGTCATCGCCATTGACAAAGAAAATAAAAAACTGCAAGAAAAAATTACTGCCACCGAAGAACGTTTCAATACTTTGCAACAAAAAAATAGCGAACTGGAAGATCATAGGCAAAAAGATTGGTTTTTTGCCGGCGCCCTGGTGTTGTTCGGCGGTATAGCACTGGGTCTGATTCTTCCTCTACTGGCCAGGAAAAAGCGCTCAAGATACGATAGCTTTAGTTAACGGGTAGTCAATTGTTGCGGGTGTTTCTGTCCTTTGGTTACAAACGCAAACCGCCAGCATTTGCAATAAGCAGTGAGAAATGGAAAGCAACCTGTTAAATCTTAACTTTATTTAAGGAGTATCACATGGCTGATCCCATTTTTGACTTACCTTCTGTGAATCCATTCGGTTTGCGTAATGTGGGTTTCAATGCTCGGCCTATTTTTGTAGATATCGACAAGGATGGTGATCTGGATATCTTCGTGAATGGTTCTGCAAATTCGTTGTTTATGAGAAATACGGGGACAGTAAATCATCCGATATTTGCTGCTGCCGAAACCAATCCATTTGGCTTAAGTGTTGGGGTGAGCGCCTTTGGCGATATCGATGGAGATGGCGATTTGGATGCGGTTGCAGGCAATAATTTTTTTAGGAACACGGGAACAGTTAATCATCCAGCATTTGCCGCTGCCAGTATCGGTACGTTTGGCCTAAATGCTGGGGTGAGCTCCTTAGTCGATATTGACGGCGATGGCGATTTGGATGGTTTTGTAGGTAATTCTGTTGGCCAGATACTGTTTTCTAGAAACGTAGGCACAATAACAAATCCGGTGTTTACTTTCCCTGAAACCAATCCATTTGGCTTATGGACTGTAAGATACAATGCCACCCCCACTTTTGTCGATATTGACGGCGATGGCGATTTAGATGCTTTTGTGGGGAGTGGCGAGGGTTACTATAGTAATGGTGGCCACGACCTAGCGTTTTTTAGAAACACGGGAACGCTCACTAATCCAACGTTTTATTTCGACAGTCGAAATCCATTTGGTTTGCGTTCTGTTGACACCAGAGTTAATCCTACTTTTGTCGATATTGACGGCGATGGCGATATGGATGCTTTTGTAGGTACAGGTGGAACTTATTCCGGTTTTGGTGGCGGTGATACGGTGTTTTTCCAGAATATAGGAATAGGCTTTTTTCCACAATTTTCTTCTCAAATTAGTCCTTTGGATGACGTAGGTGACCACGCTGCTCCTGCCTTAGTCGATATTGACGCTGATGGTGATTTAGATGCATTCGTGGGGAATGCGAATGGCAACGTGTTGTTTTTCAGGAATACGGGAACTATCAACAGTCCGGTATTTGCGGCTGCTATCACCAATCCGTTTGGCCTGAGCAACGTAGGCGGCTCTGCCGATCCCAGCCTTGTCGATATCGATGATGATGGCGATTTAGATGCATTCGTGGGGAATGGGGATGGTAATACGCTATTTTTTAAAAACTTAGGGACAGTCAGCAGTCCTGCGTTTACAACGGCCATTAACAATCCATTCGGTTTGATTGACGTAGGCTTCTCAGCCGCTCCAACTTTTGTCGATATCGACGACGACGGGGATCTGGATGCTTTCGTGGGTGAAAGTGGTGGTAGTACGCTATTTTCTAGAAACTCAGGAACAACCAACACTCCTGTATTTGCAACGGCCATTAACAATCCATTCGGCTTGAGTGACGTAGGTTTCGCAGCCAGTCCAACTTTTGTCGATATCGACGACGACGGGGATCTGGATGCTTTCGTGGGTGAGGATCATGGTAGTACGCTATTTTTTAGAAACTCAGGGACAGCCAGCACTCCTGTATTTGCTGCCATTTTCCATCCATTCGGCTTGAGAGGTGTAGGCGCCGATGCCAAACCCACTTTTGCCGATATCGATGGGGATGGCGATTTAGATGCGTTTGTGGGTAATGCTTATGACTATAACCCACACAATAACTTCGAAGGTGGAAATACGTATTTTTTCATTAACAACCATGCACCGAATACCGCCAATCTCAGTGCCGATGAGATTTATACCAAAAATACGCCATTAAATCTGACGGATATTGTCGTCAGCGATGTCGATAACGACAATATTATCGCCATCTTGACTTTATCCAATACCGCGGCTGGAAGCCTAAATACGGCCACATCCGGTGCAGTGACTTCTTCTTTCAATGCAAGTACAGGAACCTGGACGGCCAGTGGCGCACTGGCCAATGTGAACGCTTTGCTAGCAGGCCTAGTATTTACTCCAGCACCTAATTTTACCGGTGCTTTTTCTATGAGTACTAGTATTTCAGATAACGGGGCGACACCGCTGACGGGCAGTAAAAGTTTCTCGATAGCGGTTGGCGGTACGGGTGTATTACTAGCCAGTACCCCCGGAAACGATATTCTGACCGGTACCATTTCCACCAACGATACGGTTACATATGCCTCCGCCACCGCAGCGGTGACGGTTTCCCTGAATCTGGCCACACAGCAAAATACGCTGGGGGCAGGATTAGATACACTGACTGCTATTGAGAATTTAATCGGCAGCGATTTCAATGACCGCCTGACAGGGAATCTGCAAAATAATGTTCTGACGGGAGGTGCTGGCAACGATATTCTCATCGGATGGACGGGAGCCGATGTCTTGATCGGCGGAACGGGGGATGACAGCTATTTTATTAGCGCTGTGAGCGATAATCTCATTGAAGAACTTGGTGAAGGTACGGATAAAGTCAATACTAGCGTGACTTATACGTTACCTGCTCACGTAGAAAATCTCATTCTAAGAGATGCTCTAGCGATTGATGGCACGGGCAATGATCTTGCGAATAATATTGAAGGTAATGCAGCTAACAATAAGTTAAATGGAAAAGATGGCGACGATTTATTAAGTGGAAAAGGTGGCAATGATGGTTTGCAGGGAGGAAATGGCAACGACATCGTTAACGGCGGCGCCGATAACGACTCGATCGATGGCGGTGATGGTGACGATACCCTGAATGGGGGAATTGGAATCGATCAACTACAAGGTGGGTTTGGGAATGACATTTTTTTTGTGGATGACGTAGGTGACGAAGTCTTCGATGTCACTCCCGCCGCTGCCCCTGGTGGCATTGATAAAATCTATAGCAGCGTAAATTATAGGCTACCGATCACTGTGGAGAATCTCACGTTGACTGGCACATTGGCTATTAATGGTATGGGTAATGGTCTGGCTAACATCATTATCGGAAATTCGGGCAATAATGTATTAAATGGTGGGCCGGGTAACGATACCTTGAATGGTGGAGCAGGTAACGATAGCCTGAATGGTGGTGCTGGCACCAATTCTTTAGTCGGTGGAATAGGTAAAGATATCTTCAAATTTAAGACGGCAAATCATGCTGACATGATCACTGACTTTGTCGTAGTGGATGATACCCTCCAATTAGATAACGTTGTATTTACGGCACTAACCACGACGGGTACTTTAGCGGCCAATCAATTCAGAATCGGAACCAAAGCAGTGGATGGAAATGATTTTGTCGTCTACAACAACACGACGGGTCAATTGCTCTACGATGCGGATGGCAGTGGCGCAGGGACTGCGGTACCCATTGCAATGATGGGCGTTGGCTTGAGCTTGACCAATGCGGATATTGTGGTGATTTAGGCGGAGAAGTTCGAGCGCAAACCATCGCAAGATTTTGCATGAATTGGCGCATCTGTGTGTTGATTGAGAAACCCGTTTTGATCGATTGATCATTTTCAATTCATCAATCTGATATTGAGTCATTACAAAATATGGATTTTTCCGGGATGATGGCTTATCCTGGATTTGCTATCGCATTACCAAAGTGAACTGGCAGATTTTTCCTCTTCGAATACGTTAACCTACACTGAGTAATCAATTATGGCACAGCAATCCACCCCTAACCATCCGCCCGCCGTTACCATGCAAGGCTCTGAGCATCTTTATCAGTGGCTTGAGAATGAGCGGATCAGTCTTGCTTTCACCACTTATCAAACCAACCGCCTGTTTTTAGTCGGACGCAAAGAAAATGGGCATTTGGCGGTAAATGAGCGTTTGTTTGATAAGCCGATGGGCTTGTATGCAAGGAATGAAAGCCTTTTTATGGCAACTCGCTATCAGATTTGGCAACTGGAAAACCGCTTGGCAAAAGGCGAGCAACATCAAGGCTGTGACCGGTTATATGTTCCCAGTCAATCGCATATCACCGGTGATTTAAATGTGCACGATGTGGTGGTGACTGAAGATCAAAAAATACTATTTATTAATACCGATTTTAGTTGCCTGGCTACTTTGCAGGCAGGGTTCAGTTTTGCTCCCCTCTGGAAACCGCCTTTTATCACCAAATTGGCGGCGGAAGATCGTTGTCATTTAAATGGCTTGGCCATGCAAGACGGCAAACCCACCTATGTGACAGCATGCAGTGCGACCAATGAAGCGGCGGGTTGGCGCAGTCACCGACTGGATGGTGGCGTGGTGATGCACATCCCGAGCAATGAAATTATTGTCAGAGGCTTATCCATGCCCCATTCGCCGCGCTGGTATCAGGGCAAATTATGGTTGCTTAATTCGGGTACAGGCGAGTTTGGTTTTGTGGATGGGAATCGTTTTGTGCCGGTAACCTTCTGCCCCGGTTTTGTGCGTGGTTTGGCGTTCTGGAAGAATTACGCTTTGGTGGGACTATCGCAATTACGTTCAAAAGCCTTTACAGGCTTGTCATTGGAAAACCGTCTGGCGGCTGAGAATATAACAGCCCAATGTGGCTTGGTCGTGGTCGATTTGGAGACGGGTAAACTATTACACGCACTTCACATTGGCGGGGTCGTCGAAGAATTATTTGATGTCGTGGTGTTACCCGATGTTCGTCAACCTAGAGCGCTAGGTTTCCAAGATGATGATATTGACCGCCTGATTTCTTTTCCGGAATCGGGCGGAATCATTATCACCAAACCTACGGTGAAACGCCCCGGTTTGAGCCAACCGACACAAGTCGCCGGGCTGCCTCGCATGTCACAACTGGGTGTCCCCGGAGAGGCTGCGGTTAAATACCAAAAGGTTTACCACCTAACGCCAGAAAATCTTTTGCAATATGACGCAATGACTTATCCCAGTTTGCGAAACCGCTGGCAAACCCAGCCGCAACGTGGCGAATTGCTTGGCGTGTCGGCATCGGTAGACGGTGAAATGGTGGGTCTGGCCGTAGCGGAAACTTGGCAGGAAGGCACAGAGCGCCATGTTGAACTGATTTCTTCGTATGTGTTACCTGCATATCGTCAGCAGCCGATTGAAAAACAGTTACATCGGCATTTGCAACAAGCCATCAATCATTCGGCGCCGTCTAATGTGCAATGATTAGCCTCAACGGTAAATTCTATTAATTAATAACAGTTAAACCCTCGGCTTTGCCGGGTTAATTTAACTTTGGAGAAGTGTCATGTCAGATCCTATTTTTTCTTTTACTTCCACTAATCCATATAACATGAGTGATGTGGGAGCTAATGCCAGTCCAACCTTCGTGGATATCGATGGCGATGGCGATTTGGATGCTTTCGTGGGTAACTACGATGGCAATACGCTATTTTTTAGAAATACGGGAACAGACAATAATCCTGTGTTCGCCACTGCCAGCACCAATCCATTTGGTTTGACTGATGTAGGTGCCCGCGCTAGTCCGACCTTTGCTGATATTGATAATGATGGAGATCTAGATGCTTTCGTGGGTGAAAAGTTAGGTGACATATTATTTTTCAGAAATACCGGAACAATGAGTAATCCGGTATTTGCTGCTGCCAATACTAATCCATTTGGATTGAGTAATGTGACTTTCTATATCAACCCTGCCTTAGTTGATATAGACGGAGATGGCGATTTGGATGCCTTCGTGACAGGAGTTTTAGGCAACACATATTTTTTTAGAAACACGGGAACAGTCAGCAGTCCGATATTTGCCGCTGCCATTGCCAATCCATTTGGTCTGACCGATGTCGGTTACGTTGCCAGTCCCACCTTTGTTGATATAGATGTAGATGGCGATTTGGATGCTTTCGTGAGTGAGCGGTTTGGCAATACCCTGTTTTTTAGAAACACAGGGACAACCAGCAATCCGGTATTTGCTGCTGCTAGCACTAACCCATTTGGATTAAGCGATGTAGGTGATCTTGCCAGCTCCACCTTTGTGGATATTGACAGTGATGGCGATTTGGATGCCTTCGTAGGTGAATCCAATGGCAATACGCAGTTTTTTTTGAATACTTCTCCGGGTGTTAACATCACCGAAAGTGGCAGTGCTACGACAGTCTCCGAGGGTGGCACGGCAGATACTTATACCATAGTACTCAATAGTGCGCCCACTGCTAATATCACGATCACATTGGATAATACCAACCATCAAGTCAATAATAATATCAGTACGCTTACATTCACTCCAGCCAATTGGAATATCACTCAAACAGTGAAGGTAACGGCAGTGAATGATACGGTCGGGGAAGGAAAACACACAGGTGTGATCAAACACACAATCAGCAGTTCAGACGCTAACTATAACAATATTGCAATTGATCCTGTTATCGTTGCAATTATTGACAATGATTTGCCCGCTGTAGATCCTATTTTTACCGGAACTTATAATCCATTTGGCTTGGGCGATGCAGGTAGCTATGCTAGTCCCACTTTGGTTGATATCGACAGCGATGGTGACTTAGATGCCTTAGTGGGGGAAAGGTTTGGCGATACGCTGCTTTTTAGAAACATAGGAACAGTCAACAGCCCGGTGTTTGATGCTATCCCTATTGCTAATCCGTTTGGCTTGAGTAATGTGGGTGCCTGGGCTAGCCCGACCTTTGCAGATATCGACAGCGATGGAGATTTAGATGCCTTCGTGGGTGCTAAGGAAGGCTTTACGTATTTTTTCAGCAACACGGGGATAGCCAGTAACCCGGCTTTTGCCGCTCCCAGCTACATTGGCTTGGCCGATGTGGGTGGTTATGCCAACCCTACTTTGGTTGATATCGATGACGATGGTGATTTAGATGTTTTCGTGGGTAACTATGATGGAAATACGGTATTTTTTAGAAACACGGGCACAGCCAGCAATCCTGTGTTTGCCGCTCCCATTACCAATCCATTTGGTTTGAGTGATGTGGGTTTTTCTGCTACGCCTGAGCTAGTTGATATTGATGGTGATGGCGATCTGGATGCTTTCGTGGGTGAATCCTATGGCAATACGCAGTTTTTTAGGAATATTGGATCCGTCAATAATCCTGTATTTGCCGCCCAGATTGTCAATCCGTTTGGTTTTGGTACCTTGCCTTATGCCAGCCCCGCCTTTGCTGATATAGACGGCGATGGTGATTTAGACAGCTTTGTGGGTGACTGGAATGGTACCGCATTGTTTTACGTTAACAATGGCTTATTGCAGGTGAGTACGGCCGGAAACGACATCTTGGAAGGCACATTATCGACTAATGATACAGTCACTTATGCTTCCGCTACTGGCTCGGTGACTGTTTCCCTGGCTATTGCAATTGCACAAAATACCATCGGCGCGGGATTGGATACGCTGACTAACATTGAAAACCTGAAAGGTAGCGGTTTTAATGATAAATTGACTGGCAATGCGATTAATAACGTGTTAAATGGCGGGGCCGGTAACGACACGCTTAATGGCGGTGGTGGTGCAGACAAGATGATTGGTGAATTAGGCAACGATATCTTTTTGGTAAACAGCCTTGGCGACATCGTTATGGAAAATATCAACCAAGGGTCCGATAGAATCAACAGCAGCGTGACTTATACATTACCCATCAATGTTGAAAATCTTACTTTAACTGGAATATTAGCTGTTAATGGCACGGGCAATACGCAAAACATTAGCGTGATCGGAAATACTGGCAACAATATTTTGAGCGGCGGTAACGGAAACGATACTCTAGACGGAAAAACAGGCGCCAATACACTCACGGGTGGAGCAGGTAGCGATATTTTTAAATTCACCACTTTGGGTCACGTTGATGTAATTACTGACTTTGTTACAGTAAATGATACGATTCAGCTTGAGAATGCAATCTTTACAACCTTGACGTCAGGTACTTTAGCGGCCAGTCAATTCAGGATCGGAACCAAAGCATTGGATGCCAATGATTTCGTCATCTACAACAGTGCGACGGGCAAATTGTTCTACGATACGGATGGTAGTGGCGCTGGGGCTGCGGTGCAGATCGCAATGATGGGTGTTGGTTTGAGTTTGACCAATGCGGATATTGTGGTGATTTAGAAGAGAGCTGGCTAACTGCACTAGTAGCGGTTATTTTGCTTGAAGAAAAACAATTACATTAACACTTGCAACGAGCAAACAATCATTCGGCATAATGTTGAATAACGAAAATTGGTAATAAACCCTGTTCATTTTTTGGAATATTGTCATGGCAGATCCTATTTTCAATAATCCAGTCACCAATCACTTTGGCTTAGGTGATGTGGGAACTAATGCCAGTCCCACCTTGGTGGATATCGATGGCGATGGCGATTTGGATGCTTTCGTGGGTAACTACGATGGCAATACGCTATTTTTTAGGAACATAGGGACAATCCATAAGCCATCGTTTGCAGCTCCCATTACCAATCCGTTTGGCCTGAGTGATGTGGGTTTTTTAGCCCATTCCAACTTTGTAGATATCGACGCCGATGGCGATCTAGATACTTTTGTCGGTAATGAGAACGGCGATATGCTGTTTTTTAGAAACACGGGGACAGTCAGCAACCCGGTGTTCGCTGCTCCTAGCACCAACCCGTTTGGCTTGAGCACTGCAGGCTTTAATGCCAATCCCTCTTTTGTTGATGTAGATAGCGATGGCGATCAAGATGCTTTTGTAGGTAATGATGAGGGTAATACGTTATTTTATAGGAATACGGGAACTGCGAGTAATCCGGTATTTGCTGTCGCTAGTGTTAATCCGTTTGGTTTGAGTGATGTGGGTATTTCTGCCAATCCCACCCTTGTGGATATCGACGGTGATCACGATCTGGATGCTTTTGTGGGTAATTCGGATGGCAACACACTTTTTTATAAAAATACGGGTACAGCCAGCAATCCGCTATTTTTCTTTTCCGGCCCCAACGTGTTTGGCTTGAGTAACGTGGGATATTCTGCCAGCCCCACCTTTGTGGATATTGACGGCGATGGCGATCTGGATGCTTTTGTGGGTAATGCATATGGTAATACGCTATTTTATTTGAATGCTGCCACTTCATTACAGTTCAGCACAGCAGGAAACGATGCTTTGGCAGGCACATCGTCTCTCAACGATACCGTAAGCTATGCGAATGCGACTGCTGCAGTAACCGTTTCACTAGCAATCACTACGCAGCAAAATACTATTGGTGCGGGTTTGGATACCCTAATTGACATCGAGAATCTGATCGGCAGTGATTTCAATGACAAATTAACCGGTAATACCAAGAATAATGTCTTGAATGGTGGAGTCGGAAATGACACGCTCAATGGCGGAGTTGGCGCAGATAGCATGATCGGAGGATTGGGAAAAGACAGTTATGTGGTTGATAATGTCGGTGATGTTGTCACTGAGAATCTTAATGAAGGCACGGATAAGGTCAGCAGCAAGATAACTTATACGCTACCTGCTAATGTTGAGAATCTGACACTGACGGGTACATCGGCGATTAACGGTGCAGGCAACGGCCAAGCAAATAAAATTACCGGAAATGCAGCCAATAATCAGTTAGTGGGAGGAGGAGGTAACGATACTCTGGATGGAGGTGCTGGTACCAATAGTTTGACGGGTGGAATAGGCAAGGATATTTTTAAGTTTATGACGGTAAGCCACACGGATACCATTACTGATTTTGTTGCGGTCGATGACACGATCCAGTTAGAAAACTCGATATTTACAGCACTAGCGACCATTGGAACACTGGCAGCCGATCAATTTAGAATCGGAACAAAAGCAGTGGATGCCAATGATTTCATCGTTTACAACAGTACGACAGGCCAGTTACTCTATGACGCGGATGGCAGTGCCGCCGGTGCTGCGGTACCAATTACAATGATGGGTATTGGCTTGAGCCTGACCAATGCGGATATTGTCGTGATTTAGAAGAACTGCACTGCCAGTGTATCGCTTGTTAGACGCAAGACAGTTACATCAGAACTTGTATCAAGGTAATCAATTATTTAATATTAAATATCCAATGATTAGTTTCAACGGTCCATTCGATTGATTTTTTTGGAGAATCGTTATGTCAGATCCTATTTTCTCTTTTACTTCCACTAATCCATTCGGTTTGAGCGATGTGGGCGATCAAGCTAGTCCTACCTTTGTGGATATCGGCGATTTAGATGCTTTCGTAGGTACAGGTTTTTATCTTGATATTACCAGGGGCGGTGATACTCTATTTTTTAGGAATACGGGAACAGCCATTAATCCACAATTTGCTGCCGCTGTGACCAATCCATTTGGTTTGAATGACGTGGGCAGAGATGCTAATCCTGCCTTTGCGGATATCGATGGGGATGGTGATTTAGATGCTTTCGTGGGTGATTACAACGGTAATACGCGCTTTTTTCAGAACACAGGCACTGCGAAAAATCCGCTGTTTGCTGCCGCCAGTACTAACCCATTTGGTTTGAGTAAAGTAGGCTCTTATGCCAACCCCACCTTTGTGGATATCGATGGAGACGGTGATCTGGATGCTTTTGTGGGGGGTGGAAGCTATTTCTCCAATGGAGATGAATTGTTGTTTTTTAGGAACACGGGGACAGTAACTAATCCGATATTTTCCGCGCCCATTGCTCCTCCAATTTTTGGCTTGGATCCTGGCGGTTACCATAATGATCTTACCTTTGTGGATATCGATAATGATGGTGATCTGGATGTTTTCGTGAGTGATACTAGCACTCGTTTCCAGGGCTCTTCCGGCAGTACATATTTTTATAGGAATGTAGGGACTGCCAGCGATCCGCTGTTTTATGGTGATGGTTTTGATTTTGGTCTAGGAGGTTATCTGGGGTTCGATCTTGCCTTTGCAGATCTCGATGCCGATGGGCATCTGGATGCTTTCGCCGGTAGTTGGAGGGGTGATACGTTATTTTTCCAGAATCAGGGAAGCGGTAGTAAGATGGCGGCATTCTCATTGAATAACTCGATTAGCTTAGATAGAGTAGATTATTATGCTAATCCAACTTTTGTAGATATTAACGGCGATGGAGATCTGGATGTTTTTGTGGGTATTGACGATGGCACCACGCATTTTATTCAAAACACGGGAACGATCAATAATCCCGTGTTTGCTGACCCGGTGGCTAATCCGTTTGGCTTGAGTGATGTAGGTGACCATGCTAAGCCCGTCTTTGTCGATATCGATAATGATGGCGATTCAGATGCTTTTATAGGTAATTCTGTCGGTAATACTTTATTTTTTAGAAATACAGGAACAGTAAGTAATCCGGTATTTGCTAGCGCCAGTACCAATCCGTTTGGTTTGAGTGACGTGGGTTCGGCTGCGAGCCCTACCTTTGGTGATATCGATCACGATGGCGATTTAGATGCTTTTATAGGTAATTCTACAGGCGACACTTTGTTTTTTAGAAACACAGGAACTGCCAATCATTCAGTGTTTTCTGCCGCACAAACTAATCCGTTTGGTTTGGGTAACCAAGGCTTATCATCTCTTGGTACTCCTGTTAGCTTAGTTGATATCGATCGCGATGGCGATCTGGATATTTTTGTAAAATATAGTTTTTATGAAAATACCGGAACAGTCAATAATCCGGTGTTTGCTGGCAGCCCTAGTGATCTTGGCTTAAACCGTATAGGTTCTTACAGAGCCACTCCCACTTTTGTGGATATTGACGGTGATGGCGATGTCGACTCCTTCGTTACTAACTCTTATGGTTATTCCTTTTTTTATATTAATGATCGTGCACCAAATGTGGCTCATCTCACAGCCGCCGAGACTTATTCCCAAAATACGCCGCATAATCTAACCGATATTGTGGTCAGCGATATCGATAGCGCTAATATCACCGCAACCTTAACATTATCTACACTAGCCGCCGGTAGCTTTAATACCGCTACGTCCGGTGCGGTAACTTCGGTTTTTAATGCTGGAACAGGGACATGGACAGCCAGCGGTGCACTGTCCGATGTCAATGCCTTATTGGCGAGCGTGATTTTTACGCCGGCAGCCGGATTCACTTCCGCGTTTACTGTGAGTGTCAGCATTTCAGATGGTGTAGCAAACCCGATCCTAGGTACTAAAAATTTCACCAAAGATTCGAGTGTGTTTCTCGCAAGTACGCCCGGAAACGATATTCTGACAGGCACGTCACTCGCCAATGATACCGTCACGTATGCTTCTGCCTCCGCTGCGGTCAGCGTTTCTTTGAATATTGCCACCCAACAAAATACGTTGGGCGCAGGACTCGACACTCTAACCGGTATCGAGCATCTGATCGGCAGCAATTTTAGCGATACCCTGACAGGCAGCGGAGCGGATAATGTTTTGAAGGGTGGCGCCGGTAACGATGTGCTCAGAGGACTATCGGGCGCAGATATCTTGATCGGTGGATTGGGCAATGACAGTCATTTTGTGGATAATGCGGGCGATGTCGTCATTGAGTATCTGAATGAAGGGACCGATCTTGTCAGCAGTCGAGTGACTTATACGCTTCCTAATCATGTAGAGAATCTTACACTGACCAGCGCACTGGCGATTGACGGGACCGGTAATGATCTGAGTAACGTAATTATTGGAAATGCAGCGATCAATCAGCTCAGTGGTGGAGACGGCAACGATACTCTCAATGGTGGAAACGGTAACGATACGCTGAATGGGGGCGATGGCGCAGATATTCTCATCGGCGGAAGTGGCAATGACATTCTGATGGGTAAGCTCGGAGCAGATAGTCTCACGGGTGGATCGGGCGATGACCATTATTTTGTCGATAATGTGAGCGATGTCATTACCGAGAATCTTAATGAGGGAATGGATGATGTCAACAGTCGAGTCACTTATACACTCCCTGGTAATGTAGAAAATCTGACATTAACGAGTTCATTGGCGATCAATGGTACGGGCAATGGATTGGCTAACAAGATTACTGGAAATGCAGCCAACAATTTGTTAGTGGGAGAGGAAGGTAATGATATTCTCAATGGCGGAGCAGGCAACGACAAGCTGAATGGCGGAAAGGGAAATAATCTGCTGACCGGCGGAGAGGGCGCTGATATTTTTAGACTGACTAAATCCGATCTTATCGATACGATTACTGACTATCACGTGATTGATGATACTGTTGAATTAAAAGGTTCGGTATTCACCGCGCTGACAACGCCGGGTATATTGGCGGTCGATCAATTTAGAATCGGAACAAAAGCAGTGGATGCCAATGATTTCATCATCTACAACAGCGCGGCGGGTAATTTGTTATACGATGCAGACGGCAATGGTGCAGGGGCTGCGGTACCAATTGCTGCGATTGGCGTAGGATTAGCCATGACTAATGCGGATATTATGGTGAATTAGCGCATTCGCTGAGAAACTATCTGCGCTGTCGTAAGAACGATGATGCTATGAATTGAATGCTCTGTTATGTAGGATAGATCAGCGATTGCAATTCATTAAATTTGCAACATGAAAATTGTCAGAACTGGCTTCCCGGGTATCATTGTTTAGTGAGCAGATCAATTCTTTATAAGCTGACTCTACTTTATCATTCTCAATTCAGTGAAGAATCCCAGTAACCACAAGAGATTCTTCACTTACGAATTAGGATGATTAATTTAAGATAGATTGTGTCTTTTATTGTTTTACTTGGCAGCAGCAGTAGTCAGCTTGTGCAACATCACTCTCATGCCAGGTATTCCCGCGTGACCATACGCCAGCAACAACTTTATGCCCTAAATAAAAATCCCAATCTTTAACCGCTAAAGACGCCATATCACCGATACCACTATTAATGATCGCGCCACCTCTTATCATCTGGCGCAGTGCTGCACCAATCAATGGCCCATTTGGTGAATATAACTTGCCAAACTCGCTGCAAGCCTCTTTACAGGAATTTCCATTTCCTTCATCGACTGCATCGGTACTTCTGTCATAAATAAAATTTCGCCGAACTGCACCAACGATGCCCGGCGAAGCAACCATCTCATAACCATCTGGAGTGAAGTCTCCAGTATATACTGACTGATAGGGGTGTTTTGCCAAGCAATAACCCGTCGCAGCAGCAGTTGTCGTCGTATCTGACCATATAGTTTTTGCCGGAGTTGGATTTATTGCAAAGACATTCGTTGTAAATAACATTGACACAATAAGAATTGATGTAAAAAATAAAGCTCTTTTCATGATTATCTCCATTGTTTGAAATTAAATAGATTATTTATCCCTTTAGCAGCCTGACTGATCAAGCTTTAAAGTATTTCTTCTACACAGATATCATGTGATTTTGTTCTTCAACCTTCTGTGAAAATTCTCACAAAATACAATAGAATCTTCACTGAGCTTCTATGAAGCTAAATATTGGCTACTCGCTTTTGAGTTTGCGCTAATCGCTATTAATAAAAAATTCAGAGTGCCTTCCAACACCATGGTGGTGAAGCTGTGACTATCCTGGAACAATGCAAACATATTCCTGACGAAGAAACAGGAAACAATCAGAATATTGGTTCCGTGGGAAAAGAAGGTATTGAGGGTTATCTGCGTTGCTGTTACGGGCTAAGTACAGGCTCAGAATGTTTATTGTTAGCGCATAGACTATTGTGCTTTCTTGCTTATTTTTACCAATAGGTTTTTCAATTGCTTGCAAAGTTTAAAACACCTCCTTTAGCCAGTAGCTTCGAGTAAATTAGGAGTGAAAATTAGTACAAGATTAAGGCGCTGGGATGCTGAATTAGCATTGAGTATTGATTTTGACTGCGTGAAACCCATCCGCGGACTTCAAGCGGCTTTCCCAAGTAAGTAGTAAGCGCAGGGAAAAGATTGAGGTTTGTGTTAGCGATACGGATATCAATTGTGTCGGTAAAAATCAGTCGGGTATATTTTTTACTCTTCTTGATGGCTACCGGGGTTCCGGTAAATCGTTGCCAGCCTTTGGTGTGATTGGCAATTTGAGAAATGGGTCGCGCTTGATATTCCGGCATGGACCAAATGCCCAGTTTCAGTTTCTCTGCGTGTTGCTGTGCCTGCGTCAATTCTTCGGCATAACGACCGTTGGGGGGGATGACGCTGATGGCTGCCAAGCCATTTTCTAGTAAAGCAAGATTCAGATGTTTACCATCCGGTAAAAAGACATGGGCCAATAGACGCTTATATTTATCTTGTCTAACTTGATCAAATTCCAGATAGATCTTACTGTTCTCCGCTAATTGGGCTTGCAGCCATTTTTTTGCGGCAACTCCGCCGGGTTCTTCGGCTTGCTGACGATTTTCAATTTCCGGTGTATTGACGCCGAGAAGACGGATATGTTTCCTATCTTCTAAAATAATCGTATCGCCATCATAGACTTTAACAACTTGCCGTAGCTGGCGATTATTCCGGCTAAGTATCTCGACTGGTTTTGCTCCGGCAGTCGCTTTGTCAGAATAGGTTATGCGCCCTTTTTCGTCCACGCTGCGGTAAATTTCCGCTGCAAATCCAATCGATGTGACGAAATAGAGAATCAGATAGATGATGAGATGATGCCGCTTGTTAAAGAACATGGCAGATGTTTGTAAAAATAAATTTCGGAGTGAGCATGGCTCACATGATGCCATGCACGTTAACTAAATAAAATAGGGAAAAACAGGCTGATTAGCGTCTATAGGCTTGCGAAGATTGGCTCGTCATTCTCCCGCACACAAAATGGTTGCGAGGGAAAGGTACACAAAAAGGATCAATGGGTTAATGGGGCATCATAGGGATTGCAGACGAAGCAATCGATGCTTGTGTTCTTCTGCGATATCCCAAAAAGCCTAGCAGTCCTAATCCGGCTAACCACATGGCATAAGTTTCTGGTTCTGGAATCGGTGGTATTCCTTCTATACCGCCCATTATTGCACCGCGAATACCAAATTCTCCGCCGATTGCACTATTTAAAGCCAAAATGCCATCAGAATTCAGTGGAATGGAATTAAATTGATATCTATCGGAAGAATTATAAATGAACGACCCATACGATATGCCAGTCATCAAATCGTCATAAACGGTAGCATTGGTTCCTGTCGCACGTACTTCGGACAATGGGGAAGTGATATCGAATAGCTGATAATCGATTGAGCTACCTGCAGTCTGATAAGTGAATAAGCAGTGGTTATAATATCGTTAATGCCTGATAAATCGAACGTAAAATAGTTGTTGAATTCTCCCTGATTCAGCACATCACTAGCATGACCAACAAAGTAGTTATCGTCAGTTAGAATCGCGATGAAAAAAATTACCGTCTCGCCAACCGCTATCGGTAATTGGCACAAAAAAATCTCCGTTGCTCGTGGTAATGTTCAGGCCATTAGCACTATTGAAGCCGCTAAAACCATAAACATACAGGTCTGCCATTGCCGATCCTGACAGAGAAATTCCGATGATGGACAACGCGTAACTCAGTTTCCTTCTTAGTTTCATTTCCTTTCCTCAGCTTAATGGTTATCCAGATAATCAATGAAATATGCCGCGAGAATAATTTATACGACAATTCTGTTCAGGCAATATTTTTGTTATTTTGAGAGCAAGTGATTGTTTTCCTAGATGCAAGTAAACTGGAATAAACATCCACATAAGTCAAGCTTTCAGCGGAAAGTAGTTTAAAATCGATACGGATCGAGGTTTAGAAATATTTATCAGTTCATAGGGACGAGATTTAGGGTTAAAATAGGATCTGGTTAACTTATTGATGATAATATCAACAACGATTGGGTATTCAACGGGTATTTATACGCTGATCGGGAATGTTTTAATTCGTTACAAAATACTGGGACTATCGTTCATTCGTCTTTTCTCCAAATAGATTTTACCGTTTAGCACACATGCCATCTGAAACTTTAATTGAGGCGAATAGCCTTGGTTTTTCCTATGATACACGACCAATTCTGAAGGGTGTCGATATGACCATGCCGCGTGGCAAGGTGATTGCCATTATGGGAGGTAGTGGATCGGGTAAAACCACGTTACTCAGATTGATCAGTGGCGAAATACAGCCCACTTCCGGTTATGTGAAGTTTGCCGGAGAAGTGGTGCATGATCTGAATCGTGATGCTCTGTTCAAGCTGCGGCGTAAGATGGGTATGTTGTTTCAATTTGGGGCATTGTTCACGGATTTGTCGGTATTTGACAATGTGGCTTTCCAGATGCGCGAGCATACCGACCTGCCAGAGTCGATGATTCGTGATTTGGTGCTCATGAAACTGCACGCGGTGGGTTTACGCGGTGCGCATCGTTTGATGCCCAACGAGTTATCGGGTGGGATGGCGCGACGTGTCGCTTTGGCGCGCTCCATTGCATTGGACCCGATGTTAATTATGTACGATGAGCCATTTACCGGCCTAGATCCGATTTCGTTAAGCGTAATTGGCAACTTGATTCGTCGGTTGACCGATACATTGGGTATTACATCGATCGTGGTGACGCATGATGTGCAGGAATCGTTAAGAATTGTTGATTATGTTTATTTTATTGCAGATGGAGTGATCGCAGCGCAAGGCACTCCCAAAGAAGTGAGAGAATCCATAGCACCTTTTGTGCATCAATTTGTGCATGGCGAAGAAGATGGACCGGTGCCTTTTCATTATCCTGCGCAAGCATATAAAAAGGATTTGAATCTGGAGGATACTTTTGCCTAGACGCGTCGTATCCGGTATTCAACATATCGGGCATCGTGTAATTGAGAGCATTTGGCGCTTAGGTCATGCCAGTCGCTTTTTTATATTGGTGTTATTAAAGTCCGGCACCAGCCTACGCCGTTTTAGTCTAGTGATACGAGAGTTGTATTTCACCGGTGTGCTATCGCTGATTATTATTGTGGTTTCGGGTTTGTTTGTAGGGATGGTGCTGGGTCTGCAAGGCTATGAGACTTTACAGAAATATGGTTCGGAATCAGCCGTTGGCACATTGGTGGCATTATCATTGGTGCGAGAATTGGGACCTGTGGTGGCTGCTCTTTTGTTTGCTAGTCGCGCCGGTTCAGCCATTACCGCTGAAATTGGTTTAATGAAGGCCACGGAACAATTGGCAGCCATGGGAATGATGGCGGTTGATCCCATTGCACGTGTGGTCGCGCCGCGTTTTTGGGCTGGCGTGATTTCCATGCCCTTTTTGGCAGCGATGTTTTCTGTGATGGGAGTTTTTGGCGGTTACCTGGTTACGGTAGTATTCATTGGTGTAGACGAAGGTTCCTTCTGGTCACAAATGCAAAGTGCGGTTGATTTTAGATTTGATATATTAAACGGTTTTATAAAAAGTTGTTTTTTTGGCGTAGCGGTTACTGCCATTGCAGTATTTGAAGGGTATGATGCCCCGCCCACTGCAGAAGGCGTCTCCGGCGCCACAACACGGACGGTGGTAACTTCGTCATTAGTGATTCTAGGACTTGATTTTATTTTGACCGCTTTCATGTTTAGAGGAGTGAGTTGATGCAGCGGACAACGATGGATTTATGGGTGGGATTGTTCGTCATCACGGGTATTGCTGCACTCATGGTGTTGAGCCTTAAGGTAGGTAATCTGAATGTCTACAGTCCTTCACAGAGTTATGTGATTACTGGGAATTTTGAAAATATTGGCGGACTGAAGGTGCGTGCGCCAGTAAAAAGCGCTGGTGTGGTGGTAGGGCGTGTAACGGACATTCAATTCAGTACGCAAACTTATGATGCGGTAGTTACCATGAATATGGATGGTCGTTTTCCGTTTCCTAAAGACACTTTCGCCAGCATTCTGACCTCCGGCTTGTTGGGCGAGCAGTATATTGGGTTATCTGCTGGTGGAGATGAAGTGATGTTAAAGGATGGTGATAAAGTCATGAAAACTAATTCAGCCATGGTGCTGGAAGAATTAATTGGACGATTTTTATTTGATAAAGCATCAGAAAGTGATTCTTTCTGATCGAACTGATATATTCTCGTTATACAAATCTGATGCATAATATTTAAAAATTTTTGGTGAGGGAACAATGAAAAGATTGCTTGGAATAATTTTATTGATATTTTCTAACTTGCTGGTGTTCCCCGCATGGTCAATGGATCTTGCGCCTGACAAACTGGTCGATAGAACAGTACGGGAAGTCATAGAGATCATTCATAAAGACGAGGAATTGAAGAATGGCAATAAAGAAAAAATGCTCGATTTGATCGAGACTAAAATATTGCCGCACTTCAATTTTACACGCATGACCCAATTGGCGATGGGGCAGCACTGGTCAGCAGCAGCACCGGGGCAGCAAAATAAATTAGTAGATGAGTTTCGTACATTGCTGGTTCGGACTTATTCAAATGCATTGTCAAGTTTCAATGATGAAACAATTACAGTAAATCCTATATCTTCTCTGGGCGATCGTGTGGAAGCTACGGTAAGAACCATTGTTGTTCAGGGACATGGAAAACAGCCGGTTCCAATTGACTATAGTATGGAAAAAAAACCGGATGGATGGAAGGTTTATGATGTAACCGTTGGTGGGGTCAGCTTGGTGACCAATTATCGGGGAACCTTTAATAGCCAGGTGCGTAAAGGTGGTGTCGATGGTTTGATAAAAACATTAGTCGATAAAAATAAATCTTTGGAAGGCAAGAAATAGTATTAACTGGTGAATACACTGAATTCATTACTTCCAATGGTTTCTCGGGATGGTTATAGAATCATTGTGCAAGGATCGATTACCATTGACAATGTTGTGACCATGACCCAACGCGGAGCCGCATTATTTGATCAATCTCATTTAGTGATTGATCTGGATAAAGTGACTGAAGTGGATTCAACCATCGTTAGTATGCTGTTGGAATGGCTGCGCACAACGCGCAAAAGCGGCTATCAATTAGAGTTTATCAATATACCGCAAAGCCTTGAAAGCTTAATTCAGCTATATGGTATTGCAGAATTGATTCCAGTCACTATGCATCATCCCGAGCATCCAAACACTGCTTGATCCGGCAGTTGCTTTGCTGTCTTTAAAATTTAAACCACTTTCTTTGATTGATTTGCTCGATGCTACCTGCTATTGAAGTGAAGCAAGTGTGCAAGCGTTTCGGCCATTTGCGCGTATTGACCGATATTGAACTTGAAATTCATGCGGGAGAATTTTTTGCCTTATTAGGCCCCAATGGTGCGGGTAAAACGACATTGATCAGCATCATTGCCGGCTTGACTCTTGCCAATAGCGGTTCAGTGAACGTGATGGGGCAGGATGTCATTACTCAGTATCAGCAAGCCCGTCGGAATTTAGGTATCGTGCCGCAAGAATTGGTCTTCGATCCTTTTTTTACAGTGCGTGAAACCTTGTTGATTCAATCGGGATATTACGGGATTAAAGACAATATCCGTTGGGTGGATGAAATCATTGAACGCCTGGATCTTAATGATAAAGCGAATGCCAATATGCGAGCGCTGTCAGGTGGTATGAAACGTCGTGTTCTGGTCGCACAAGCACTGGTGCATAAACCTCCCGTGATTATTCTGGACGAGCCAACGGCAGGCGTGGACGTAGAATTACGTCAAACTCTGTGGAATTTCATCCAGCAACTCAATCAAGATGGCCACACCATTGTGTTGACAACACATTACTTGGAAGAGGCTGAAGCCTTATGTCATCGGGTAGCGATGCTGAAAGAAGGAAAGATTGTTGCGCTCGACAGTACGCAAAATCTGATTGGAAAAATGACTACCGGCAATTCGCTGCGGTTAAGATTGTCACCAAATACCTTGCCGGTTAAGCTGCAAGCACTGAGAATTAACCATAGCAGCGGGTTGGTTGAACTAAGAATTGAAAATTATGCGCAGATAGAATCTATTCTGTCAGCTTTACGGTCTGAGCGTATACAGATTTTAGAAATGCACTTGCAGCAACCTGACCTGGAAGATGTTTTTGTGAATATCATGAAAAAGAGTGGTAGTGAATCAATATGACAGGTTTTGTTACATTACTGTATAAAGAGTTATTACGTTTCTGGAAAGTTGGATTCCAGACGATTTTGGCACCGATGGTTTCTACTTTGCTTTATTTATTGGTTTTTTTTCATGTACTGGAGACGCGCGTAGAAGTTTATCCAGGGATTGCCTACACCATTTTTCTGATTCCAGGCTTAGTCATGATGGCGGTGATACAAAACGCATTTGCCAATTCATCGTCCAGCATGATTCAATCAAAAATCAGCGGGAATATTGTGTTTGTTTTATTATCGCCATTGTCCTATCGCGCAATATTTTTTGCCTATATTCTGGCCTCGATTGTGCGGGGATTGTTGGTTGGTTTGGGCGTATATTCGGTAACGATGATATTTTTTGATATTCCGCTTCAGCTACCGGTTTGGGCGCTGTTGTTTGTTATTCTGGGCAGTGCGATATTAGGCGCGTTGGGTTTGATAGCAGGCATTTGGGCGGATAAATTTGATCAATTGGCAGCTTTCCAAAATTTTATTATCATGCCGCTGACATTTTTATCGGGCGTGTTTTATACCATCCACTCATTACCAGTCGGTTGGCAGTATTTGTCGCAGCTCAATCCATTTTTTTATATGATCGACGGATTCCGTTATGGCTTCTTTGGGGTATCGGATATTTCGCCTTATATCAGCCTCATGATTGTGGCATTCTGTTTAGTCGGGATTTCCATGCTTGCGATTCGATTGCTAAAAAGCGGGTATAAATTGCGTTACTAAGATTATTTTATTAAGATTCGTCCATTAATTTTGCATACCAAAACTAGGTATGAAGGAGATTGAAATGCTGACAGCAAATAATGTAAAAACATATATTGAATCATCTTTGCCGTGTGAACATGTAGAAGTGGAAGGAGATGATGGACATCATTTTCATGCAATCATTGTGAGTACGCAATTTCAAGGTAAAAATATGGTTCAACAACATCAACTGGTCTATAAATCACTGGGTGATCGGATGAAACAGGAGATTCATGCCCTCTCGATGAAAACCCTAACGCCCGAGCAGTGGATGAATAAATCTTGAAATATAGGATGACTCTTTCCTGCTTTCTAGCTAGCCTGTATCAATCTTAAACAGGCTACTCATGGGCAATTCGTTATAATCACTTTCTTATCGCTTAGTCTGGAATTTAATTGTTTAGAATACTTGGTGCGTTTGCTGGCTTTTTTATCCTTGGTATTTTAGGTATCTTTCTGGGGTATTTTGTCGGTAGTTTTATTGACCGCTTTAGAGCTTTTGGCCCTGTCGGCATGAATCCATTGAATGCGGCTCGTCGTCAATCGATTTTCCTGGAAACCGTTTTTATTTTGATGGGCAAGCTGGCCAAAGCGGATGGCCGTGTTTCTGAGACCGAAGTGTCGCATGTGGAACAGTTTATGCAAAAATTGCGCATGACACCTGATCATCGTCTCAAAGCGATTGCACTGTTCAAGCAAGGCGCTTCTGCAGACTATGATATCCATCCAAAAATTAACGAATTTCTGACGATCTGCGGCAATTCCAGCAACCTGAAGCAAATGCTGCTGATCTATCTCATTATTATGGGATTATCCGATGGACATTTGAATTCCGCTGAAGAAGGGCTCCTTAAGGAAGTAGCCGGACGTTTGGGATATAATCCGGCTGCGTTCAGACAATTACTCGAGATGATACTGAACCAAGCGCATTTTGCTGGGGGGCAAAGCACTTCCGCAAGCGCATTGGAAGACGCCTACAAAGCATTGGGGGTCAGCAAAGAGAATACCGATCAAGAAATTAAACATGCGTATCGTAAATTAATGAGCCAATATCATCCCGATAAATTGATGGGACAGGGCGTACCTGAAGAAATGATTGCAGTTGCTACCGAGCAAGCCAAAGAAGTACAAACCGCCTATGATTTAATCAAAAAGAACCGGGATCAGGATCGTGCCACAGCTTAGCTAATCCCATTGTTGAAATACAAGCGCTACTGAAGATGAAACCGTTGCTGTATACATTCCGTCGTTGTCCTTTTGCGATCCGTGCCAGACTGGCGATCAAAGTGAGTGGCATACAAGTCGAACAACAGGAAGTTAGTCTACGCGCCAAGCCGCAAGGGCTATTCGATTGTTCGCCGAAAGGAACGGTGCCGGTTTTAAAGTTTGCGGATGGCAGCGTACTTGAACAAAGTCTGGATATTATGCAGTGGGCATTGTCTATTAATGATCCCGAGCATTGGCTGGAAACCGATCTCGATAAATCGGCTAAAGCGATGACGCTGATTCAGCAAAACGATGAACTGTTTAAACCGGCACTCGATCTATATAAATATGCAGTTAGGTTTCCAGAGCACTCAGAAACTTATTATCGCGAACGTGCTGAGATATTCTTAGCCGATTTGAATGCTCGCTTGAATAAGCACGATTGCTTAATGGGCGAACATTTAACGCTAGCGGATATGGCAATTTTCCCGTTTGTCCGGCAGTTTTCCAATGTCAATCAGGATTGGTTTTACGCTTCCCAATATCGACATTTGATTCAATGGTTGGATCGGTTGATCGGATCAGAATTATTTCAAAATATAATGCAGAAAGAAGCTAATTAGCAGGCTGCCAGAACGTATTCGAGACACAAGCGATGCACCATAATGATTGGCATGATCGGTGACTTTCGCTGTGAATATTTTTAGACCTGCTAGCGTAATTTAAGTCGGCTTGAGATTTATCAAAGAATGTTCATTAAAGTAAGGATTGATAACCAATTCTGCGCCAAACGAAAATTTTTTCTGCTATTCTAATTATGCAAAAAAGAGTTTTTGCATGTAAATTGAAAAAGGAGAAAGTATGTTTAAAAAAACAATGGGTACATTAATATTTGTTATTGCTATGGTGTTTGCTACAAGTAGCGCATTTGCATCCTGCAGTGCAGACACTGAGAAAGATGGAAAAACTGCTTGCGCGGCTAACCAAGTTTGCTATTTGGTTGAAGGCAACTGTATTGACAAAAAGAGCCTGCCAGCCGGGAAAGCATGTAAGAAGTCAGGTGTTTGTCAGAATACTTGCGTAACTGCAGATGGCAAAGAGACCAAAAGTGATGGCTCCGAAACAGGGCAGTGTAATTAGTTTTTTAAAACACTGATATTGCTAACCTAAGCTGATAAATCAGCTTAGGTGGCAAAGAGGATATCAGTAAGTTTAAGTCGTTACTAGGAGTGCTTTTTGAAACGTATTGGCATTCCATTGTTAAATTCCAAGTATCGGATTGCTCTAACCAGGTAAATCAATCTCAGCATGAAGAATTAATAAAAAAGCCATTGCTGATCAATGGCTTTTGTGTTACTGCTTGTCTTTTGTTAGAAGTGCATTATCTTATTGCCGCGGAACCTTCATTTAAATTAAGCTTTGCTTCGCTGATTAAACGGTCCTGAGTCATGGCCATTTTTCTATGCAAATCAGCCTGATTCAAGCTCTCTTTCAGAGCTTTCTCATATTCACGGATATTGGCAGACGCATGCGATTGAAGATCTTGACCTTGTCTTCCATAGTAGTAAGGGTGTGCTTCATATTGATCAAGTGCTTCTTTATTTTCTTGTAGTTTCGCTTCCGCTTCTTTAGCCAAATTCTCGTAATGTTTCATCAAAGCGACATGGTCGCTATGGATTGCTTCATTCTCTGCAAATGCATATGATGCGAACAAGCTAAATGCGAACAAAGATAACAAGGTTAGAAATTTTAATATTTTCATGATGACTGCCTCCAGGTATTGACGAATGGTGCCATCTTAATTCGGTTAATGCTCTATGTATATTGGGGAAACCATTGTTCTGGGCTAAGGGAAACCCTGATTTGTTGGGGTTGGTCGTCATATAAGCAGCTTATGCACTATAATCTTGGCACATAACAAAAAGTAGAAAATTTGATCCATGAATTAACGAAACTTCTAAAAGCTTGGTTTTGGATGGATGTTACTCAGTAACTCAATTGAATTCAAAGATTTCTCTAGTCATGCTCATTTAAGAACAAATCCTTACCGTCACTCAAAGATGAAAATTCTAAAATGGTTATTATTTGCCATGGCAAGCAGTGCGCTTTTTTTCACAAGCTATGGGGTTACTCTCCATGCCAGTAGTTT
>JAMXAE010000019.1 GCA_024281695.1 Nitrosomonas sp.
GGCAAAGGTGGCGCTGTAGTTCCGATTGTTTGTGGCATTGAAACCGACTTAGATGCCCTAATCTTGCACGGCGAGAATGGCAGTTCCGTTGATTTAGCCAATACAAAAGAATCTTCTCAACTCGAACTGGAAGAAATGCTTCGTTCACTCTATCCATCAATGCCTGAAAGAGTTATTCGAGATTTCATTCCGCTAGTACGGGGAAATATCAAGCATATCGCAGAGATCCGTGCTTCAAATAGACCTATCGAAGAAGCCGAGCATAAAGAATGGGTGTTAGGTGTCGGGCGTGGCTTTGATTGGCTTCATGTCATTAATACAGCTTTCATCGTTGGACCGTTTGATCCCAATCTTTCTGTTGCCATTGAAACTGCCGCAAGACTTCTAAAAAGTAATATCGATGAAGGACGAATTGATCCCAATGGTGTCGTGCTATTAACTTCCGGTGTGTATAGAAATGAAACTGGAACGGATTCCTCTTTGGCAAAAGAAAAGGCGTTATTTCTCAGCAAATTTGCACTCAATATCATCAAAGACAAGGTTCCTGATTTAGCGCCTCAATTAAAAATACTGACCGGATCCACTAATGTAAATACTAGAAAATTTGAGACAATAGAGAGAATTGGATAATGCTTTTATATGTAATCCACTACTCAGACCATTAATTCTAATGCTGTTTCTAAATTTTTTACAAGCAAAAAGGAGGCTATAGTTCTAATTAATGGTTATATGGCATCGCAACAATATTGAAATACTAATGCCTTATTTATCATGCCTAGACTTATCAATTCATCGTTGTTCCAATAAAAAAGGAGAAGCACCATGGGTTTATTTGATTGGCTTTCAGGTATTTTCAGTTCTAATGATAGTGAAAACAACATAGAAGGGGGCACCGGTAAAGAGGCGGAGGATACCCAAAGCGTATATGTAAATGATGGGGTCTCAAACCAAGTAAGTAATCTGGAAATACAAGACGAACATGAGGCAGAAGCTCAAACGATTACAGCAATCACAACAGAAGTTGACATATCGCAAGATAACAGTGAAATCCAAGAATCAAATTTGAGTTAACTTACGAAAAAAATAAAAGCGCCTGTCGGAGGATGGAATTCTAATGAGAGCTGTATTTGACAAAGGATCTAAATAAAATACGCGTTTTTATTTGATCATAACATGCAAAGCTCAACAGCTTTCCAAGCGAAATTTTTATTCCGTGATCTTCTTCAGGCAGGCATTTTACGAGACAATTGCAATTCCATTGACTGCCAGAATATCGTATAGATGTTAGATTGCCCCATCAAAGTCACGCTAATCACTGTTGCTCTTGCGTGCCTTATTGATTAGATTAATACCTAAATCAAGCCAAGGAAATACTATTGTAGAACCTGGTTAGCAGCTGGCTTAGCACCCTCTCAGTCATGGGATATGTCAATCTTTGGAATAGAAGATATGGTTTTCATCTTCTGACCACATTCCTGCAGGTCACTATCCAGATGCTCTTGATTTCCATAGCAGGATTCCCCTGTTTTTCTGTATCAATTTACCAAATTCCAAACGACATAATCCGCTAACCCTTACCCTCATTTTGACAATGTGTTATCTGGTTACATGTCATTGGTTTTGCGGCCATGTTGCCATTATTGGCGTGATTGAATGAGTTATGAATAATGCGCAGACATTCAAAAATATTCCTGCAACGCAAATGCAATAACAGCCTATTGGCTATCTGGATGAGTCAGCATAAACTCAAGCTTCCTTAGCGGCATGAAAAATTTAGATGGCGTGGATTAAAAATTATTTCTGATCGAATTTCGCATAGGCAAATTAAGAATAGAAGCTGCATTACTGCTTGAAAACGCCTTCTCGGCCGCCTGTTGCCAAGGTAACCAAATGTAATTCAAATGTTCTCTTGCAGCGATCCTTATCGGTGTTATGCCGGGTAAACACAAATCGAATACATGTTCAGTGTTAAATCTGACCCCAGGTGCGTAACGCCAGCGCCATTCTTCGTATATTTCATATTGGTTCTCAACTTGCCAGTCTGTCAAAGAGTAAAGCGTTGAATTTAAACCAGTCTCCTCAAACACTTCACGAACTGCAGTTTGCCGAAGTGTCTCTCCTTGATTCTGACTACCTGTCACTGATTGCCAATAACCCGGATGATCAGCCCGCTCCAGCAATAAAACCTGTAAATCCACCGTGTGAATAATCACCAAAACAGAAACCGGTATTTTGTACATTAGAGCGAGTGATGATCGATTAACCAGGCTTGATTTCAGGTTGGCGCAAGCGAATATTCAGTTCTTTTAATTGTTTCTCATCCACAGTACTGGGAGCGTGAGTAAGCAGGCACTGAGCACGCTGTGTTTTAGGAAATGCGATCACATCGCGAATTGATTCAGAGCCTGTCATCATGGTCAAAATACGATCTAAACCGAATGCAATTCCACCATGCGGTGGTGCACCATATTGCAAGGCTTCTAACAGAAAGCCAAATTTCTCCTGCGCTTCCTGCTGCGAAATATTTAAAGCACTAAACACTTTTGATTGAATATCTTGACGATGAATCCTGACCGATCCGCCACCAATTTCGGAGCCATTTAGAACCATATCGTAAGCTTTTGAGATGGCATTACCCGGATCGGTTTCCAACAAATTCTCATGTCCATCGGCAGGTGAGGTAAAAGGATGATGCAAGGCTTGCCAGCGATTCTCTTCTTCATCGCGCTCAAACATGGGAAAATCAACCACCCATAATGGCTTCCAACCAGACTCGGCATGACCATGCTGGTGACCAATTTTGATACGTAGCGCACCTAGGGATTCATTGACGATTTTGGCTTTATCAGCACCAAAGAATATTAAATCGCCATCTTTTGCATTCGTACGCGCAAGAATGGTTCTAATGGTTTCTTCCGGCAAAAATTTGAGGATCGGCGATTGTAATCCTTCCAAACCACCGGCTAGGTTATTGACTTTAATATAAGCCAGACCTTTCGCGCCATAGATAGCAACAAAGCTGGTATAGTCGTCGATCTCCTTACGTGACAATTCTCCCCCTCTAGGTACGCATAAAGCAGCTACCCGACCATTGGACTTCTCCGCCGCTTCACGAAACACCTTAAAGGGCACCGCCTTCATGATGTCGGTTAATTCTGTAAATTCTAGTGAGATACGCATGTCAGGTTTATCGGATCCATATTTAAACATGGCATCCGCATAGGTCAAGCGTGGGAATGGATTGGGCAAATCCACGTTATTCACAGTCTTAAATAGACCGCGAATCATTTCTTCCATCAATGACATAATTTCATCGGCGGACAGGAAAGAGGTTTCAATATCAATTTGTGTAAATTCCGGTTGCCTATCAGCTCGCAAATCCTCATCGCGGAAACAACGAGTAATCTGATAGTAGCGATCAAATCCTGATATCATCAAGAGCTGCTTAAATAATTGCGGTGACTGCGGTAATGCAAAAAAATGACCTGTATTAACGCGTGACGGCACTAGGTAATCGCGTGCGCCTTCCGGCGTCGATTTGGTCAACATTGGCGTTTCAATATCCAGAAAGCCATGTTGGTCGAGAAACACGCGTACCGCCATCGCAACTTGATGGCGCAGGCGCAGATTGGATTGCATCACCGGTCGACGTAAATCCAAATAACGATGTTCCAGTCGCACTACTTCGCTGATATTGTCATCATCCATAAGAAAAGGGGGAGTGAGTGAAGCATTCAGTACTTCAATACTCGCTACCAGAATTTCAATCTCACCACTGTATAAAGAAGTATTGATGGTCCCGTCAGGACGTCTCCTGACTTTACCGGTAATCGCCAACACAAACTCGTTGCGTATTTTCTCTGCGGTTTGGAAAGTATTCACATTATCAGGATCGCATACGATCTGCACCAGACCTTCACGATCACGCAGATCGATGAATATCACACCACCATGATCTCTTCGTCGATGCACCCAGCCAAAAAGTACTACTGTTTTATCAAGATATTCTGTATTAATAGCGCCACAGTAATTTGTTCGCATAGCTCTGTTCAATAGTCTGAGTGATGAGGTTTATGATTTTTTTATACCGCAAGGCATTAATATCTCTGCGATAAAAATTGGTTAAATTAATATCCAGGCTAACTGACAACTTTAAATAATATTACGCGATCAATTTTCAGCCGCTGCAGTAGACACCGCTGGACTGCTTTCTTTATTCGCAGTTGACTCCGAAGAGGTCGGTGTTACTGGCGAAGAAGCAGCACCTTCTGTGGGTTGTGCATTTTCTTTTGTAGTTGGTTTGGCATCTGTTTGCTTATTTTTGCTATTCTTAAAATCAGTGACATACCATCCACTACCTTTCAATTGGAATCCTGCAGCGGATATCAGTTTTGTATAATTGCTACTCCCACAAACGGGGCAAGCGGCAATGGCCGCATCACTAATCTTCTGCAGATGCTCTTTCTCAGCACCACATGAATTGCAAAGATATTCATAAATAGGCATAGAGACCTCCAACAATCCAACATTGAAAAACCGAGTATTATACCTTAACCAACTTTATTTGATATGTATCTATACCATTGGGAGAAACATCGCTCTGCATAATGTAAATTGTAAATTTCTTCCTTGCGGAGTATTTTCTGCCTATTGAATCAAAATTAGAAGCGATACACGAATAAATTTTCCGGAAAATCGGTATTCCATTCACACACTGATTCAACTTGCCCTCCGGTCAATAGGCATGCATGAACGCCGCCAAAGGAATGCACGTAAATCGCGAGTAAAAAAACCCGATTCAATTTGCCTCATTGTAAATCGTTGACCGACTGACTCAAGAATGTTCCGCCAGCTGCGCCACTTTCTAGAGCCGGGTTTGATATATCCGCTAGATTTCCTGAGGATCCAATAAAGTTAAACGAGTGTATTTATCCCTATTCATTTAAAGTACTCTCCTGAATACTGTAAACGACGCTAGAGATTCTTACACTTAACGCATCCTCGAGCCATATAACTCAGGAGTTGTTTTCGAGTTAATGAGTAGCAGACTTGTAAGCTGTCTTTGTTGTAACCGCTTAGTCTAGATAAATTTTACTGGGTGCAATGATCCAAGTATCAACAACTCAGAGAGCTTATATTTATATCAATTGTATCGACGAATCCTTCCAAAGTAGAAATTCATCATAAAGCTATCACTCCCACTCGATTGTTGCCGGTGGTTTTCCTGAAATATCGTAGACGACTCGATTAATACCACGAATTTCGTTAATGATTCGGTTAGAGACTTTACTTAGTAAGGAATAGGGGAGCTCGGCCCAATTAGCGGTCATGAAATCCTGGGTTTGTACGGCTCTGAGCGCGATGACATATTCATAAGTACGCCCATCCCCCATCACACCCACGGATTTGACGGGTAAGAAGACCGCGAATGCCTGCGAGGTTTTCTCGTACCAGCCGGAACGCTGCAATTCCTCAATAAAGATTTGATCTGCCTGTCTTAACAACTCGGCATATTCATATTTAACTTCGCCCAAGATGCGCACACCCAGTCCGGGGCCGGGGAAAGGATGGCGAAATACCATGTCGCGCGGTAAACCAAGCGCTAATCCGAGTTCACGTACTTCATCCTTAAACAGCTCACGTAAAGGCTCGAGTAATTTAAGATGCAGCGTCTCAGGTAATCCACCCACATTATGATGCGATTTAATCGTATGGGCTTTTTTGGTTTTGCCGCCGGCCGACTCAATGACGTCTGGATAAATAGTGCCTTGCGCCAGCCATTTAGCATCGTTGATTCTTGCCGATTCACGCTGAAATACTTCAATAAATTCACGTCCGATGATTCGACGCTTAGCCTCAGGATCGACAATACCTTGGAGGTGCCGATAAAAATCACGACTGGCATCAATATGAATCACTTTAACAGTCAGGTTATTGGCAAATGTATCCATCACTTGCTTGGCTTCATTGGCACGCAACAATCCATTATCCACAAACACACAAGTGAGTTGATCGCCAATAGCACGATGGATCAACGCCGCCGCTACCGAAGAATCTACCCCTCCCGACAATCCGAGGATTACTTGATCTTTCCCAACCGTTGCACGAATTTTCCCAATCGCTTCATCCACATAATTCGGCATATTCCAATCATGGCCAATACCGCAAATATCATGCACAAACCGATCGATAATTGCTTTGCCTTGCAGGGTATGAGTTACTTCTGGGTGGAATTGAATGCCATAAAATTGACGGTTGTCATCGGCCATCGCGACAATCGGTGTAGCTGCATTATGCGCCATCATCTGGAACCCGATGGGCAAAGTAACTACTTTATCGCCGTGGCTCATCCATACATCCAGTACATCATTTCCAGCCGCGTTAGTGCGATCTTTAATCTCCTGAAATAAAGCGCCACTTTGAGCGGTTTGTATTTCTGCATAACCAAACTCGCGCACCACCGCATTTTCAACTACGCCACCCAATTGTGCCGCCATGGTTTGCATGCCATAGCAGATGCCCAATACTGGGATATTGAGTTCAAATACAATTTGTGGAGCGCGTGGCGTTTCATCTTCGGTAACTGAAGCAGGACCGCCAGAAAGGATAATTCCTTTCGGAGCAAACATTTTGATAAATTCCGGATTGACATCGTAAGGATGCAATTCGCAATATACATTCGTTTCGCGAATGCGCCGAGCAATCAACTGTGTGTATTGAGAGCCAAAATCCAGAATTAAAATTTTCTGATGCATTTCAGCTCATTTTTATTTAACATGATAATTGGGAGCTTCCTTAGTAATTTGCACATCATGCACATGAGATTCGCGAATACCTGCAGAAGTAATTTCAACAAACTCTGCTTTTTCATGCATCTCAGCAATGGTTCCACAACCCAGATAACCCATACTTGAGCGCACACCTCCCATTAATTGATGAATCACCCCGGAAATACTACCTTTAAAAGGTACGCGGCCTTCCACGCCTTCGGGCACTAACTTATCATTATTTTTTTGCTCTTTTTCTTGGAAATAACGATCGCTGGATCCTTGTTGCATAGCTGAGAGCGAACCCATGCCCCGATAACTTTTATACGAGCGGCCTTGAAATAATTCAATTTCTCCCGGCGCTTCCGCTGTTCCAGCGAATAATCCACCCAGCATCACAAGATCAGCACCGGCTGCCAGCGCTTTCGCAATATCACCGGAATAACGAATGCCTCCGTCCGCAATGGTCGGGATGCCGCTGCCTTTTAGTGCTTCGGATACATTGTGGATAGCAGTAATCTGGGGAATACCAACGCCTGCAACAATGCGCGTGGTACAAATGGAACCAGGGCCGATACCAATTTTGACCGCATCCACACCGTTATCCACCATAGCCCTGGCCGCGGCGGCAGTCGCTACATTGCCACCAATCACCTGAACTGAAGGAAGATTCTTTTTGATCCATGCAATGCGGTCTAGAACACTCTGCGAATGGCCATGTGCAGTATCGACCACAATTACATCGACACCGGCTTCAACCAGAGCCATCGCACGTTCTTCACTGCCCTCCCCGACTCCAATGGCTGCACCCACACGCAAACTCTCTTGTTCGTCTTTACTGGCCAATGGATATTCAGAAGTCTTAATAATATCCTTCACGGTAATCAGACCTGATAGCTCGAATTGATCATTAACGACCAATACGCGCTCCAATCGATGCTTATGTAATAACGCCAATACGTCTTCGCGCGGAGTATCTTCTTTGACAGTCACGAGCCGATTCTTGGGGGTCATGATATGCTTGATCGCTTGATCGAGATTGGTTTCAAAACGAAGATCTCGATTGGTCACAATACCAACCACTTTTTTACCATTGACGACGGGCAATCCGGAAATTTTGTGCCGACGAATAAGTTCAAGTACTTCACGTACCATCATATTCTGATGAATGGTGATCGGATCCTTGACCACGCCGCTTTCAAAGCGCTTAACCTGCGCAACATGAGCTGCTTGCGCCTCTATTGACATGTTTTTATGAATAATACCGATGCCGCCTTCTTGTGCCAAAGCAATAGCTAGCGGCGCTTCAGTCACCGTATCCATAGCAGCCGACACTAGTGGAATATTGAGTACAATGGCGCGCGTTAATTGTGTAGCCAAACTGACATCCCGCGGCAGAACCGTTGAATGAGCTGGAATTAAGAGAACATCATCAAAAGTGAGTGCTTTCTGAATCAATTGCATAACAACAATCCTTTGCAAAGCGACATTATAGCTAAATCGGTGACAAATTTCGCCTCAATTCATTTGAGAATACACCATATTTTTGATTATTATGGTGTAATACGATAAATCTTCAAGTTGGATAAATGGGGTTCCGATGTATCTCAGACCATTCATTTCTGGAGCACTTAATGAGAACTTTTGTATTTACCGGGTTAATGCTGCTATTTAGCATCGCCGCTCATGCCCAAATTTATAAATGGGTAGATGAAAATGGCAAGACACAATACACCGACCGTCCACCCTCATCCAGCATTTCCAAAGAAGAGCAGAAATTAAATATAAATTCAGCGCCGATATCAGGAAAAAATGCAACGAGCAAATCTAAAAACTTGACTAACGAAAGGCTTGAATTTGACAAGCGTCAGCAACAAAAAAAAGAAAATGAAGCTAAACAGCAAGCAAAAACTGAGGAAAACAAAAAAAAGTGCATTGATGCTCAAACCCGACTTAAGATGTATACTGACTTGCCCCGAATGACTGTGCCTGATGGAAGCGGCGGAATAGCTTATGTCGATGATGATACGCGCCAGAAAAAAATTGATGAAGCCAACAAGGCAGTCGCAACATTTTGTAAATAAAACAAGCATCCCAAAATTTGATGGTCGTACCCATTAACAAATTAATAACTGTCATTTTATTTTTCTTAACAGGTATTTCAACTGCAGCTGAAGTACCTGTTTCATATTCAATATACGATAGTGTTTCGAATAAACAACCCGCTGCGAACCATCGTGCAGCACATTCAGGGATGCGCTGGCAAATTCTCCCAGGGGAAAATATTCGCCAGATTGCAAGCCTGATGTTTCCGAAGGATTCCATTGTACGCCAACAATTCATTCGCGCAATTATTCGTGCCAATCCTGAGCACTTTCCCGATGGCACCTACCAACCATTACCCTCCGGTACGATCATTCATATTCCGGATCTAAGAACCATCGGCGCTTATTCAAAGCCATCCATTAAGATACAAAAACCAGCCCCCACGAATCACGTGGTCAGCAAAGGATCTCCAGCAAATCCAGAAACAACCAATCCAGATTTAAATAGCCATCTTCTGGAATTGCAATTACTGAATCAACTGCAGCAAGTCACCGAGAATGAATTACGTGAATCCAACTCGCTGACAAAAAAAATTGAATTCTTGGAGTCGCGAGTTGCTGAAATTAACTCTTGGTATTCACTAAGAATTCAAGAGCAATACAAACAACCTATCGATCACTCAGATACTCTACAAGAAACCACCATACCCGTTTTCAACAGTTTGACAACAACCAATGAAAACAACCCTGCTCCAGTGGAAAATCAAGTCAGCTTCGATAATGTATTTATTTTGGGAATTTTATTCACGGTACTGATCATCGCTGTGGTGCTACGTCACTACCGTAAGATTCAAGAAAGACTTACGCAATCCTCTCATTCGCCTTTGCTCTCTGGAGTTGGAGCCACTGACCATCATTACTATGATGTGCTAACTTCAAGCCGAAGCAATACAGAAGTCAGCCCATTAGAAAAAAATCTGAGCTATGAAAATAATCAGACAACTTCAGAGGCCAGTTTATTGGTAAAACAAGACAATCCTGAAGCCGCCGTGCAATTGCTGCAAAAACAATTATCGATCAATCAGCTTGATTTACCTGGATGGATACTCTTATTCCAACTGCTCTACCATTTAGGCAACAAAACAGATTTTAAAAAGAATGCCCGTCGCTTTAAAAGACAGGGAGAATTTCCTGATGTGTGGGTTCAAGTTCAGAATTTAGGACATCGACTCGAACCCGATGAGCCGCTTTATTTTGATGAACAAAAACGCCAAGAAAAGTTTTTTCCCGATTTATCGGGCGCTAGTTAACCGCATCATTCTTTTTGATAGCTATTGCCCACCAAAAAAGCGCTGGCTAATTGTCTAGAAGAAATTAATATATTCGATGACTTGCCATGGTTCATTAGCAAGTGCTTCAGTTTGTTTTCTCAGCGCTATTCAGATTCTTTTAATGCGGTTCAAAGTTAACCGACACACCGTTAAACTTTGCAAGCCGCAACATAATAATGCTCCAAAACGATTCAATACCGTTAATATGACTCATCTCGAGCAAACTCCTTGTCACCATGCGATACACGAAAATGTATTCTAACGTGCCACGACCGCACTTAAGTTTGCCATGATACCCAGATGCCGTTTCGCACCAAAATAGCGTTCCTTAGAATGGAGCGATTACAATAGCACTCACCAATGAAATCACTGATTACTCAGTAAAACATCGAATTATTGCTGTCATTTTATAAAATATATTTTGTATTGTAGATTTACTGAATTTTATAAAAATAAATCCGTAATTCAAGCAATAAGAGTTTTGTAAAATTAACTTTACTAGACTAGATCATTAAATTATTTTTTATTCGGGTATAAACAGTAACCTAATTTACTCTAAGTTGATTTAAGGAATAAAACATGTCATTAAAAAATTCAATTAAGGAATTTAAAGCTTACTTAGGCGACAATGAGTCGCTTCTTGATGTAAGTTTCCCCAGAATCTCTGAGATGATTGAACTACATTGGGGTTATAAAGAGCTATATTTGTATATAAACAAGCTGCTCGTTGTTGATAAAGATCGCAATAGAGCGGGGTTTCCTTTAGAAGTAATACAAGAAATTTATACACTGCAAGAAATACACGAAAAGCTATTTCCTGGTTTAAAAACATTATTCGATAGTAGTTTAGAAAATACTCCATGTAGCAGCAAGAAACATAACTCAATATCATTCTAGTTTCATAGGTACTGTATACATAGCCATCCCAAGGTGATAAGGCATATAGATCAGCCATTCTGCCCGGGTAAGTGAAGTGGTCTCAGAAACTAGACAAACAGTTAAATTATTTCCGGCAAAGCCGGAGATTTATTGGATGAACGCCTCACAGGCGCCCTAAACCATAAGCCGCCCAAGGCGGCTAAACATCCAATTTCATTTGGTCGTAGCGTTCATCTGTAATCCCCCATATAGGTACGAACAATCAATAGAAAATTCCATGACACTGATACAAAGGAGTTCTCTATGCGTACATCACGTTACAGTGATAGCCGGATTCTGGCGATTCTAAAATAAAAAGAGAGCGGCCTTCCCGTTGCACAACTATGCCGGGAACACGGTATGAGCACGATCTTCCGACCAGAACAGCCTAACTGGTTAATACACTCAATCCTGACAAAACAACATGGTGCACAGATTAGATCATGGGCTACAAATACGAACAATTTATTCGTTACTACCGAAGTTGTTTTTATTTGATATAGATCAAAATAGTATATCTGTAATTATTTATATTGAAACATTATGTTTAAATATAAATTTTTTGTGGCAATGTGTTAAAGTATACACTAAATGTATAATTTATAACATTAAATTATTTTTATTGATAGTTGTAAGCAATATTCATCGGGATGCCCAAATCTTTAAGTCCGAACGAAAGGGTTAGTGAGTTTAATATTTTTATTTGTATTTCCTAATTACACTCAAGCGGATAGCGACAAAGAAGTAAACACGAAGTACTGCCATGTCCGTCTGGACATTTAAGGAGACTGTACGAGTGGACGAGACCACTTTTATTAACAAATGCACACGACTAATCTGTGAGATGAGATACATCATTTGTTAGGCGAATTCAAATTCAAATTTCTTGTAGAAGGGGAATTTTCATGAAACGAATCGAAAATAGCATACGGATTCTAATTTTCAGTTTACTAGGACTCACGCCAATAACCGCTGCATTCTCGCAAACGGTGAACGATGGCGGTAGCTGGAAAACGGGAACACCGATGCACAATCTTCGAGCTACACCTACTGCAGCAAGCGTCGGTGACAAGATTTATGTATTTGGTGGCATGTTTAATTGGGATCGGGCAGTTCAGGATGTCGAAGTCTATGATTCCGCCACCAAGCAATGGACGGTTAAGGGTCCAATGTTAAAACCTCGATGGAACGTTGTTTCAGCAGTCCTAAATGGCAAAATCTACACCATTGGCGGTTATTTTGGCGGCGGGCATTATGCCAGCGAGGTCGAAGAGTATGATCCGGCCACCGACACATGGCGAGTCCGGGCTTCTTTGCCTGTGGCGCAAGTGCAACCAGCTGCAGCAACACTGAATGGCAAGATCTATGCCTTTGGTGGCGGCACTGATCCTCAAGGCCTCTACGAATATGATCCCGCCACTAATAAATGGACTCCGCGAGGCCACATGTTCGAACGCCGCTATGGCCTTACTGGAGTAGCGCTTAATGGTAAATTGTATGCGATTGGTGGAGCTGATACTTCGAATAATAAAACGCTGTCTTCAGTTGAAGAATATGACCCAGCAACTAATACATGGAAAATGGTTGCACCAATGTCCATGAAACGATGTTTTCTTTCGGCAATTGTTTTTAATGGAAAAATTTATGTAGTAGGAGGACGCAGTTCTTTAATTGATGATTCCACAAACTTATCGAGCGTCGAAGAGTATGATCCAACCACCAATAAATGGAGATTCGTGGCATCTATGCCAACTGCTCGTATTGGCTTGGCCACAGCAGTATTGAATAATAAGATTCATGCCATTGGAGGTTACAATGGCGAATTTCTAAAAGTGGTAGAGGAATTTCAACCTCCACAAGATTGCTCATTAACCCCTCCGGTACTATCCGCATTGGTCAGCAGTAAAACCGGTAGCCAAGCTGCGCGGCAGTGGACGATCGCATTAGCAAGCACTTGCTTTGCAGACAATGCGCAAATCGATGGATTGACGTTGACGCAAACTTTTGGGGCGGCCTGCACACCGATAATTACCAGCCCTACAACATTCCCATTAAAAGTCGGTGATATCGAAACGCATGGTGAGGCCAGCGGTGTGGCCACTATCGATTTCTCAGGTTGTCCTAACAACGCACGGTTTAGCGCCAAGATCTCATTCAGTGCCAATGATGGCGCAGCGCATGGCTCCAAAACCTTAAATAACCAATACCGCTAATTCATCGGGGAAAAAACCATCATGTTAAAACGATTACTACTTCTGAGTGCTTTCTTAGGCACACTTTTTTGCACCTCGCTCCAGGCCAATACCTCATTCCAACTCAATCCGTTGGACGGGGCAATTTCCGGCACGCCCGGTGCCACTATCGGCTGGGGGTTTAATCTCAACAACGATGAAAATTTTCTGGTCGTCACCAGCGCAGCGTTCGAGACGAGCGATTCGTTAGGAACATTTACCGATTTTATCAGCGCTGCCAACTTTTTCGTCGTTGGCCCCACAAATAGCGGCAGCACGGTGTGGGCACAAACCTTTAACGCCAGCATGCAAACCGGCATTGGCAGTTTCTCCATCAATACCGACGCACCAATCGGCAGTGTCGCCAGTGGCGATATGATTTTAACCTATGATCTGTTTTCGCGTAGCCCGCTGGATGCCGATTTCAATCCGGATACCGATACGCTTTCCAATGGCAATGTATTGACCGCAACTGCATCCGTAACAGTTTCCCCGATCCCGGAACCTGAAACCTACGCGATGCTGCTCGCAGGACTTGGTTTGTTAGGATTTGTAACGCATCGTAGAAAAGAAACAACTGTACAACTCAAATGAATTTCAGAATAACTCCATTGAGCTTACGCTGAACAATCTCGGAGTCCCCGGTCAATCTCCTGGAAAGCAAAAAGAAGTGAGGATTATGATCATTGCTCGAAAGCGGCAAAGAATATTAGCAAGAAGGCTAATGACAGTGTACCGATGAACTTGTACAGATGAACCATTTGGCGAGGCGGCTTGAGGTTTGTGTGTTTCTAGAATTTAATGACAATCTAGGTTAATCAGGAAAAAACTGTGCGGATTGCTCCTCCCAACTGACAGCAACCGCATCGCCTACCTCAAAAGGCTTGGTATGACCAGGTACCGAATTAGGAAGCAATGCCTCAATTTGTGTGCTGTTAGAAAGCTCAATAATATAAGTGGTAACATCACCGGTGTACAGAAAATCCTTTATTTTTCCACTCAATTGGAATCCGGTATTGGTTGCTACTGTCTGCGGAACGATACGGACTCGCTCAGGACGCACAGCAAACACTCCACGGTCATTCACCTTGATACGATCTTTTGCCGGTACGGCGACTTCTCCCAATCCTTCAACTTTTAACTTCAAATGCAAAAGAGAAACTTCAATAACCAATGCCTCCAGCATATTTATTTTTCCAACAAAGTCAGCAACAAAACGATTAACAGGGAAATTATAAATTTTCGACGGTTCGTCAATCTGCTCGATCCTGCCTTGATTCATCACGGCAATGCGATGCGACAAAGCCAATGCCTCATTTTGCGCGTGTGTGACATAAATAAATGTAACACCGGCTTCTGCTTGTAAATTAATTAACTCCCTTTGCATATTTTCGCGCAATTTTTCATCCAAAGCACCTAATGGCTCATCCAATAATAATAAGCGCGGTTGGTTAATAAGTCCTCGGGCGAATGCCACGCGCTGCTTTTGCCCTCCCGACAATTCATGCGGATATCGATCGGCAAATTGGGAAAGCTCAACTTCTTCCAATGTTTCGGCGACACGGGTTTTAATTTCTCCGAGTGTTTTACTCGACATTTTTAGCGGGAATCCAATATTATCAGCCACTGTCATATGTGGAAATAGAGCATAGCTTTGGAAAACGGTATGAAAGGGGCGTTTCTCTGGAGGAAGATCTACGATATCTTCACCGTCGAGTAGAATTTGCCCTCCGTCGGGTGCATCAAAACCGGCAATCATCCGTAACAACGTCGTTTTGCCACAACCGGATGGACCCAGCAGTGTAAAGAATTCGCCAGCTTTGATCTCAATACTGACGCTATCAACAGCAATGAAATCCCCAAAGCGTTTGGTTACATTCCGGAGTTCTAATAGTGTCATCACGCTTCTCATAGAGAAAGCGTACACTTTATCAAAGTTTACTGACGTACTGAATGTATAAATTTTAGAGATGGCACACGGTCCATGTCTTCCTGTCACTGCTGGTATTGTAAGCTTTACACAGAAGTTGATCTAATTTTACAGGTACCCTACTATCTTCTGTAATTTTTCAGGACTGATCACTTTGCTACCCAATGCTGGAAACCATCCGGTGTTTTCTCAAACTTCGTTAGGAGTTGCTGTATGTGATTGCAATGCGACAATCCCAATGCAGAAAATAGCGGTTATTGCCGTCTACAAATCATTTACATGCCACTTATGAGAAATCGCAGAATATTATTTATTACATGCAACAAAGGCTGCAACGGTTATTTTTCGCAATAGCAAAAACAGAGTTAATTATATGGATTTCTACTGCATCTACTTGCACGGGAGCCTAAAAGGCTCCCGTTTTGGATCAAATTACACAACTGTTTCTCTTCTGCGCCGTGCCATAAACCCAATCAAACTTAGTCCCACCAATAACATGGCATAGGTTTCCGGTTCAGGTATAGGAGGTATTGCTGTAGGTTCACTATAGATAAAATCATCCATGACAACTAAGTCAGCAACATTATCCACGCCCAATAGGCTACCGTCATCGATACCTGCACCAAGGGCTGTGTTTCCACTGGTGATCTGAACATGTGAAATGATTGATCCTTCGGTGAAGGATACACCAAGAAATGACAAGCTTTCCGAGTTAACCGTACCAATTGGCACAGCAAAAAGACCCAACGAAGCATTGTTGGCATCGAAAAACTCGATCTTCGTTGAGCTCGTCAGATCCACATCCGTAAATACAGCACCGAAGCCAGAAACGAGAGCAGGAGTGCTAGTCCCAGGTAAGAAGAAAGAGACATCTACTATATTGCTATCCACCCCTGTAAAAAGGCGCTGCGCACTGAAAACACCGAAAGTCGATGAGTAGCTGGGATTGATATTATCGAATTCAACGGGTCCTATCCCACTATTTGCGCTAACCTGAACACCTGTTCCAGGCGTCGAAAATTCGGCACCTCGCGGAGAAATGGAATTAAAGAAATTCGCCGGTAGATTACTCGGAGCCGAAAAGACATCCGGCACTCCATCCCAATTTATTTCACGACGCTCACCACCAAACGAGCCATTCAGACCCGCTATTGTGCCGCCACCCAAATCGTCACGAAATTGATCACGAACAGCAGTTATCGATGCCGGTGTAGCATCGCCTCCCACCATACGGACATTAGCTGTAGCTGTGGCATACGAAGACAAACCCAATGATGCTATCGATAAAAAGCCTAAAATTAGCTTCATTTTCATTTTCTTATCCTCCGAAATTATGGATTACTACGGTTCGTTGGAGCCTCTGAATAATCGTCACTTCTCATATGAAGAAAAATCTATACTACTAATTCAATATATTTACTCCACGTTCTGGGAGTGAGTTATTTTAAGAGGCACCTTAGCATTACGCGGCAATCCAACGCGTAATCCACTAAGCGATAGAGACTTACAGTTTTTATAGCACTATCGTTTTGAGGGTGTCATAAAACGGATGCCTCTGTCAAGGAAGAATCTTTTCCAAGTAAAAAGCCGTGTATCGATATTGGCTTATTTAGTTAGCTCATAGTAATAAACCTTACCGCACTCTTTTCCAGCGACACAGTTATCCCGACGAGCGGCAACCAATAAATTCGATCCCGCTTGATCCATCGAAACAGCCCCGCCAAAATTACCACCCAGATCAGAACCGCCCGTCCCGGCGGTAGGTCCGGTTACCCGCCCTCGTTGCACCCAAGCTGTTCCAACTCGATCCAAAAGATAGGCAGCGCCACAATTACCATTAACGCAATCTGCACTAGACGTCCCAACAACAACACGCTTACCATCCGCAGACAGTGCTAGCGATTCGCCAAAATAATTATAGGAATGCGAATCTGTCGCAGTAAACACTGATTCTGAATTCCATTGTGTTCCTTGACGAACAAATGAATAAGCAGCACCGCAATCATTGAAATCCCCTTTACAGTCTGCTACATTCGTCGTGCTCTCAGCGCTAATAACCGCTCGAGTACCGGTTGCAGACAAGGCCAGCGCAGTACCAAAATCTTTTGTAAGCCGCGATGCTGGAAATTTAATGGTTTGAATTTTTTTCCATCCCGTTGATGTTATTTGATCTTGAAACACCCATGCAGTATCTCCCCCCGGAGCTCCCACAAGCGCCCAAAGACCATCGGCCGACATAGCGGTCGTTGCACCAAAGAAGCCGCTTTGTATATCGTATGTTGTCGCACCAACAAATTTCTTTGAATTTGCCCAACCATTGACGCCTCGCTCAAACAAGTATGCAGCGCCACATCGATCTGTATTTGCCGCACACTTTGTTAATTGTGCGCCAACGATAGCCCGGTTCCCATCTTGAGAAAGCGAGACGGAAGAACCGAACAAGTCTCCAGTGGTGACGCTTGGTGCCGTGAGTATTTTTTCCAATACCCATTGGCTCCCCTGTTTTTTGTACACAGGTAAATCGCTACATGAATAAAACAAATGAATAGGAATAAATCCGCTATAAAAAACAAATATACCGGAAGCCCCCACCATAGCTGTGCTCCCGTCTTCGGAAAGTGCAACCGACCAACCAAACCAAGAACCGTTGCTATTACATCTAAGATTACTCGGCTTAACCAATTTTTGTGCTTGCGTCCAACCGCCCAGCTTGTTGCGCTTAAAAATATAAGCTACATTATTATCAGAACCGATGATCGCTACATTGCCATCCCCAGAAATCGCAACAGACCGGCCAAATCCTAAAAATGCAGACTGATCGCTGGCAACGAGTGTTGCTTTCTTAGTCAAATAAGGCCCAGCAACGGACACACTGATTGAAGTGATTAATATGAAGCAACAAATGATTGAATTACAAAGTCTCAGTATTACGCTGGTAGCCTTTTTAGGTAACATGATTCCCTCCTTTAACGAAATCAGTCTGGTTCAGATGCAACACTCATATTGATAAGAAGTATCTGAATTTTTACCACATCTCGCCAGATAATTATCAATAACAAGTAGCAGGTTTTAAAAATCACCTTACAATAGATGATTTGCAAATTTTAAAACTAAAAATATTCGTTGAATAGATGACAGCGCTAACTGATTGACACTAGTTGAATATTTGCCAAAATAACAGTCCCGCCAATAAGATTGCGATAAGTCCCAACAGGCGGTTTTGACGCTTCTCTTCAATGATCAGATCAGTCATCTTATTTTCCAGCGCATGATTGCGATTTTCAGCAAGAGCCTGGTGTACCAAACGTGGGAATTCGGGCAGGATGATTGCCCAGTTAGGTGCTTCTTTTTGTATCCGGCTGGCTAGTCCACGAAAACCGATTTGTTCAGCCATCCAATGTTCTAAAAAGGGTTTGGCTGTTTTCCACAGATCCAGATCAGGATCAAGATCACGTCCGAGGCCTTCAATGTTGAGAAGTGTTTTTTGCAGTAATACTAATTGTGGTTGAATTTCTACATTAAACTGGCGCGAAGCCTGAAATAATTGTAGAAGAATTCGTCCAAATGAAATTTCTTTTAGCGGTTTATCAAAAATGGGTTCACAAACAGCACGGATGGCTGATTCAAAATCATCAACTCGAGTATCTTTGGGTGCCCATCCAGCTTCAACGTGCGCTTGTGCAACGCGCCCATAATCGCGTCGAAAAAAAGCCAAGAAGTTTTGCGCCAGATAATTCTTGTCTTCGTCACTGAGTGTTCCCATAATGCCAAAATCGACAGCAATGTATCGACCGTCTTTACCAACAAAGATATTCCCAGGATGCATATCTGCATGAAAATAGCCGTCTCTAAACACTTGCGTAAAGAAAATTTCCACTCCAATACGTGCCAATTGAGGGATGTCAATGCCTTGCTCTCTTAATTCATCGACATGACTGATCGGAGTGCCTTTGACGCGCTCCATCACCATCACTCCGGTACGACAATAATCCCAGTAGACTTCGGGAACAAATAGCAGCGGAGAATCAAGAAAATTACGTCGCAGCTGACTACAATTCGCCGCTTCACGCATCAAATCAAGCTCATCATCTAAATGTCGGGCAAACTCTGAGACAACTTGGCGCAATTTTAGACGTTTCCCATCCGCCCACAGTGCTTCAGCCAACCATGCGCCTGTATCCATCAACGCAACATCGTGCATGATAATGGGAGCTAAATTTGGGCGTAATATTTTTACAGCCACTTCAGTTCCATCGTGCAGTACGGCAAAATGCACTTGTGCAACCGATGCGCTGGCTATGGGAGTAGCATCAAACTTAAAGAATATCTCGTGGACCTTCTGACCATATACTTTTTCTAAAGTTAATAATACAAGGTCAGAAGAAAAAGGAGGCACCTGATCTTGGAGTTTAGCCAATTCATCGGCGATATCCTGAGGCAGGAGATCTCGTCGCGTCGATAACATCTGACCAAATTTTACAAAGATGGGTCCTAGTTTTTCTAAAGCCAGACGCAATCTTTCGCCACGTGGCTTATCTAGATTCCGCCAGAAAGTTAATCCTTTTACGATGACTCGTAAGACCTTCAATCGACTATGGCTAAGAACAAATTCATCTAATCCAAATTGGAACGCAACAGATTGTATTTTTAAAAGGCGGAATAGGCGCATGGATTATGTGAATTAATTAACTAGCACAAAACTTAAAAGGGTCATTGCAACTTCATGGGTTATTTTACTGTTAGAAAATAGACTATTGGGTAATTAAAAGCCCTGCTGAAGCAGACTATCGAGTCGTTGCTCTAGCTGTTCGATGCTTTTCTGCAGATCCGTTAATTCTTGAGAAAATTGACTGATTGTGAAAGATTTTGTTAAAAGCTCATTTTCTTCCGTCCAATATTCTGCTAAAGCTTGAGAAATACGATTAAAATTCTCCACTGGCCACTGCAGGATATGCTCACCTGCATGTGTTACGCGATGCGCAGGTATATCGCCAATTGCATTACTCAGGTCATGCTCAAAAACCAAACTAAAATTTATATACTTGCTGATATCCATTAATGTTTCCGCAAAAGCTTGATCACCCGTGACGGTTATCAGCTTGAATGCGGCAATATCCTGAGAAAGTAATCCGGGTAACGCGAATGGAGACAAGGCCAGCGTCGTGTCTGCACAAACCGTATGATCAGCAGACTGTATTTCACCTTTTGTGTCAATGAGTACTTTGAAGCTCACTATAGGAGGGATTTGTATGCAGACTGTTTTGCCGGCAAAAGATTGCAATCGTTTACATGCCCAGCTTTCGCCACGTAAGACATGATTAATTGGTGTAGTTAAAACGGATGTCAGCATGATATTAGGGTTTGACATTATTCAAATCTTTACCATAACCTAGTTATTGTGAGTCGGCAATTTTATTCAGTTTCCAATAGGTTCATGAGTATAGCACTATAATTTGTATCAATTATACGACTCTCGGCGTCTTTTCAAAGCCATCGACTACACCGAAGCAGTAACATTGTGTAGATGTAAAGAATGTGGACAAAAGGTAACTATTGGTTGTTTCGTAACCACTATGGATATTCGCTGATCGACTATCCTATCAGCCCATAGAGAAAAAATGCTTATCGTTCAGCAAAGCACTTTGAAAAATGCGCTGGCAACGCATTGTATTCTAGAAATCACCTATTTATTGTCAACCGGGTTAAAGGCACGAGCTACTTTACGATAAATAGTTTCCATAACACCATTATTGTAATCTTGAATAATTAGTTGCGCTTTGAAAAGAGCTTTAAGTTCCACTGTGCTGATAGCGATCAAAATCAGTATGCCAATAGCTGTCAGGCCAGTAAATATAAAAAATACACCGACAGAAAATATAAAGAGATTGATTGAGCCTCGAATCCATTTTCCGAGATAAAAATGATGCAGGCCAGCAATAAATAGAAAGTTAAGTGTTGCGTAAGTATCCGGGTCTTTGAGATTCTTTTCTGCTTGCTTGAAAAAAACCAATCTTTGGTCATCGGGTAATTCACGAATCAATTGCCTGATACGTTCTTCCTCTGCTTGAATCGCTTCTTGCGTTCTCACTGTTATTCGCTTGTTATCACGTCATGCGTTAAGCACGCACATCATTACTGTCCAAACACACGTATAATCAACCAAGTCAGCGGGCCAAAGTGATAATCACCGCTTCGCGCTTCCAGAACAACATAAACCGCTTTTGTTCAACAAATTGAAAGACCAACGTCCAACCATCAGCGGCTTCCTTGTTAAGCGTGACTTCCAATTGCTTAATCGGGATACCGGATGCCCCCAGGAATATTGTTCCAAGTCCACCCTCCACTACATGCAACACTTTGTATTCCTTGTAAGCCATTATCTAAATTCCTCCAAATTGATCAGAATTTGAGGTTATATTTCAGAATACGATGCTTTGCAACTATTGAACTCGATAAGAACTGGCAATTCATAGAAATAGTTAAAAACTAATATCGATTATTTCTTCTGCTGATCCCGACGCATTTCTGTTTCTTCAATGATTTGTGCATCTTCGATGATAATCGTTCGATCTGTTTCCGCTTGTCGACTAGTATCGTCGGGTTGCTGCGGCATGGTATTCTGGAAGTTCCTGCGTAACCACCAGAAACGTATTCCAATCACCGCAACAGCTACAGCAATTAAAGCCAGAAAAGCAGCAAAAAAGAAAATGCCAATCAGTACCATGACAACAGCCACCGGAATAAGCATTGCATAGGTAATCCAACGGTTCACCGGAGAAATTGGCACTCGTTCATACTCGCCCGATTCATTCTGTCGATACCCGGACATTTTATTGATAATAATTCTTCTCTCTTCTTCATTCATTGCATCAGTCCCTCTATATCGGCTATTGATTTGGGTGCTGCTACTGTCAAAAGTTCATGACCAGCCTGGGTAACCACTACATCATCTTCGATGCGAATACCAATGTTCCAGAAATGTTCCGGCACGTTATCCGCCGGGCGAATATAACAACCAGGTTCAACCGTCAGCACCATGCCGGGTTGTAGCAGACGCCATTCGCCACTTTGCTTGTATTCACCGGTGTCATGCACATCCATTCCTAACCAATGGCCAGTGCGGTGCATATAAAAGCGCTTGTAATCTTCGGACTCCAGCACAGCCTCCACACTGCCCTGGCATAACCCCAGATCAATGAAACCTTGCGCGAGCACATTCAATGCAGCCTGATGCGGATCATTCCAATGATTACCGGGTTTTACCTGCGCAATTGCCGCCGCCTGCGCGGCTAACACCAATTCATACACATCTTTCTGTGCCGCGGTAAATTTTCCATTCACGGGAAATGTGCGTGTAATATCCGAAGCATAGCCATCCAGCTCACAGCCTGCATCAATCAATAATAAATCGCCGGATTTCAATTCATCACGGTTCTCCACATAATGCAATACACAGGCGTTGGCACCGCCGGCCACAATCGAGGTATACGCGGGCGCTTGCGCGCCATGCCGATAGAAGGTATACAACAATTCGGCTTCAATCTGGTATTCGCGCATTCCCGGACGTGTTGTTTGCATCGCACGCCGATGCGCCTGCGTCGAGATATCAGCCGCACGTTGCATGATTTGCAATTCATCCAATCCCTTGATCAGACGCATTTCATCCAGCACGCTGCGGCAATCGTGGATCGCTCCGGGTGCTGCCACTCCGCTGCGCATTTGTTCCCGCACCCGATTGATCCAACCGACCACGCGTTGATCCCAGGCACGGTCCTGGCCCAACATGGTATAAACCGCTGGCTGATCGGCCAGCAATTTGGGCATTAATTCATCCAGTTTGGCAATGGAATAAACTTCATCAAAACCAAAAGCTTCTTTGGCCGCCTTCGGTCCATAGCGAAAACCATCCCATATTTCACGCTCCTGATCCTTTTCACGACAAAATAGAATCTGCTTGGCAGGTGTTTTATCGGTCGCGGCAAGAATCACCAGCACCGATTCCGGTTCACGAAAGCCCGTCAAATAATAAAAATAGCTGTCAAACCGATACGGATAATGGGCATCACGGTTGCGCAATTGCTCTGCAGCGGTAGGAATGATGGCAATACCAGCAGGCATCTTGCTTGCCATCGATTGTCGGCGTGTGATGAAAGGTTGAATGTGTGTCATAAATTCATATCAGTGAAAAATGATGATGATTACTGTTTAAGTTGCTGATCGAGAAATTCCAGTCGCTCCGGCGTTCCCACATCGATCCATTTGCCTGGAAAATATTCACCGCTTACCTTTCCTGCCTGCATGGCTTGTCGCAGTATCGGCGCCAATTTCGTCGCAACACCGGGAGATACCGTATGAAACAATTGCGCTTGGTAAATGCCTATGCCACTGAAAGTAAGTTTAGGGTCCCCCGTCAGCATCACCTGACCATCCCTTAATGCAAAATCACCTTCAGCGTGATGAACGGGATTGTCCACCAGTACAAGGTGCGCGAGCGACTGATTAACCTTCGACTGCATCGCTTGCAGCGTCGGTAACAATGCAGCGAAATCCATTTCGCAATAAATATCTGCATTAACCACCACAAATGGTCGATTATCAGCTGCTTGCATCAGAAGCGGCAATGCATTCGCGATTCCTCCGGCCGTTTCCAGCACCACTTTCTCAGGAGAATAACGAATATTAACACCATAGCGCTCGCCATTCCCTAACGCATTTTCGATCATTTCACCCAGATAAGCATGATTGATCACGATCTCAACCCATCCAGCGCGCGCCAGATTTCTTATTTGATATTCAATGAGTGCATGGCCGCCGGCTTGCAACAAAGGTTTGGGCAAGGCATCGGTCAATGGGCGCATGCGCTCTCCACGCCCTGCCGCGAGAATCATGGCTTTAAATGGAATACTGTTAGAAGGTGTAGCCAATTTTCTGATCGGATTCAGTAGGATTCAGTTCATCCAGTAGATTGTGTAATAGATGAAGTTCACCATAGCGATGGCAGGCTTTGCGCAAATAATTCATTACCAGCGGCATATCATCGAGATAAGTTGCTTTACCGTCACGATAATTCAGACGGGCAAAAATTCCCAGGATCTTGAGATGCCGTTGCACGCCCATCCATTCAAAATCCCGATAAAATTCGGCAAAATCAGCCGACACGGGTAATCCAGCCTTGCGGGCTTTTTCCCAATAACGAATGACCCAATCCAGAACACGCTCTTCGTCCCAGTAAATATAAGCATCCTTGAATAAGGATATTAGGTCATAAGTGATAGGACCAACAACGGCATCTTGAAAATCAATAATGCCCGGATTAGGCGTGGTCACCATCAAATTGCGGGAATGATAATCACGATGCACCAGCACTTTCGGTTGCGCAAGATTATTGGCTAGAATTCGAGCAAAAATAGCTCTCAGTATGGCTGCTTGTTGATTGGACAGTGCTTTGCCCAAATGTTTGGCGATATACCAATCCGAAAAAAGATTTAATTCTCTCGATAAGAGTGCTTCATCATAATTAGGCAAATCTTCTGCGCGTTGCGATAACTGGAATTTAATCAAAGCATCAATCGCATCTCCATATAACTGATCCGCCCTATCAGTATCACTCGTTAGCGCTTGCAAGAAAGTGGTATTACCCAAATCAGATAGCAGTAAAAAGCCATACTCCAAATTCTGTGCCAATATACTAGGCACGTGCACACCGGTAGTTGCCAGAATATTTGCCACTTGCAGAAATGGCCTGCAATCTTCATGCTGCGGCGGTGCATCCATCACGACAAATGTCTGAGCGTCAATAAATACACGAAAATATCGCCGAAAACTGGCATCTGCCGAGGCCGATTTCAGCGTGAATGCTTTTCCCGGGAATTGATCCTTAATCCAATTTTCCAATAATTGTATGCGTTCCATTCATGTATCCAGGGAATTAACCGTTACTTAAGTAGCAAAGTGTCATAAAGAGTATTCATTGATTGATGTGAGCGTGGCAAAATAAGCCATCTATCCTTAATACTGGAACCCTTCTCAATAACAGTGGATAATCAAACATTATCAACAGATGTCGATTTTATCACGTAGCTGTCATCATCAGCTGATCAAGTAGTGAATCAATCAACCAGGAGAACAACGATGCTTAATAAAAATGTAATCGATGAAATCAATACCAAAGTCAGTGAAATGCTACAACACAGCCCCGCCAAAGATATCGAAAAAAATGTTCGAGTTTTGATATCAGGTGCATTTTCACGACTGGATTTAGTCACGCGCGATGAATTTGATATTCAGCAAGAAGTTTTACAACGCACACGTGAAAAATTAATGATCCTCGAAGGTAGAGTATCTGAACTGGAAGCGCGCTTAAAACTGTCTCATGACAATGCAGTATCTCCCACTTCGACAGCAGAAAAACGCGATTATGAGGACATGCACGAAAAGTAAGTTAATTTTCTCTAATCGCTTGTTATTCTCGCATTAGTTCCGTTTGTATCAGCATATTCCGGATGATTATTTACTTAAATGTCGCTCGCTGTCCTGTATAGTCGGGCACTTTCAGGCATACAAGCACCGTTGGTGACGGTGGAAACGCATATCGCTAATGGTCTGCCCAGTTTCACCATCGTAGGGCTTCCTGATACCGAGGTCAAAGAAAGCAAAGATCGCGTCAGAGCGGCTTTGCAAAATGCACAATTCAAAATCCCCGCTCAGCGCATTACCGTTAATTTAGCGCCCGCCGATCTGCCCAAAGAAAGCGGGCGTTTTGATTTACCCATCGCACTAGGAATTCTGGCAGCTACCGGACAAATTCCCAAAGACAAACTGGATCAATATGAATGGGCGGGTGAGCTCGCTTTAACCGGTGAATTGCGCCCGATCCATGGCGCATTGGCGATGACTTACAATGCGTCCCAATCCGGCCGCAGTTTTGTATTACCCCAGCAAAATGCCGCGGAAGCTGCACTGGTAAAAAAAGCCACCATTTATGCAGCCAAATCACTATTACAAATCTGCGCCCATCTGAGCGAACACGAACCCTTACAAATTTACAAAAATCTATTCGAAGACAACATCGGAACTAGCGACTCAGCTTATCCAGATTTTGATGAAGTCAAAGGTCAAACTCATGCAAAACGTGCACTGGAAATTGCCGCTGCCGGTGGTCACAGCCTTCTGATGATCGGCCCGCCGGGTACCGGAAAATCGATGCTGGCCGGGCGCTTTCCCGGTATTCTGCCGCCCATGACCGAAGCGGAAGCGTTGGAATCCGCCGCGATTCAGTCCCTCAGCCATGGCAGTTTCAATATCGAAAACTGGAAAAAACGACCATTCCGCTCTCCACACCACACAGCATCTGGCATCGCGCTCGTCGGTGGTGGCGGCCACCCGCGCCCCGGTGAAATTTCGCTGGCGATGCACGGTGTACTATTCTTGGATGAACTGGCTGAATTCGATCGCAAGGTATTGGAAGTACTGCGCGAACCGCTCGAATCCGGAAAAATCACCATCTCCCGTGCCGCACGACAAGCCGAATTTCCGGCGCAATTTCAATTGATCGCCGCAATGAATCCCTGCCCATGCGGCTACCTCGGACACCCTAGCGGCAAATGCCGCTGCACCCCCGACCAAATCGCCCGCTACCGCGGACGAATCTCCGGCCCATTACTCGACCGCATCGACATGCAAATCGAAGTCCCCACCGTGCCACAGCAGGAATTGATGCGTCAACAAACGATCGGTGAGAAAAGCAGCTCGATCCGCCAGCGTGTAGAAAAAGCTCATCAATTACAACTGAACCGACAAGGAAAAACCAATAGCCGTTTGGGTGTCAAAGAAATCGATCAATTCTGCGCACTCGACAACACGAGCGAGAATCTATTGAAGCAAGCCATTAGCCGACTAAATCTTTCTGCGAGGGCGTATCACCGTATTCTCAAAGTCGCGAGAACGATTGCGGATTTGGCCGGGATCGAGAAAATCAACAATCAACACATTGCGGAAGCGATTCAGTATCGCAGGTTGGATAAAAACTAAGTAAAGTATCTTGCATCTACCATACCAAATACGTAGATAACTTGCTGTTAAAATTTGATTTCCCTTAATATTGTAGAAGCTATTCTGACTAGCGCTGATCGGGTTGGTGTATCACTGGTGCGCGAAAAAATACGGGTAGCTTGCCCAGTTTCCGTTACTACTCACAAAGATTGGGAACTCGGTAGTATCGAAAAGTGTATTGCCGCTTGTTTTAAAAAGGCAGTACTGTATTGGGCACAGAACACCATATCAAAAAGCTTTCTAAATTTGTGGAAGAAAATCTTGATCCCAAGGATCAGGGACGTGTCCGATTATATAACTTCCCAAGGAATTATTGAATTTCTGGATGGTCTTGGGAAATTTACCCCGACTGAGCAAGTGGTGCGTGGGTATAAAGTACACACCGTACAACAGACCTCTGATTCAGAGGATGTGGCTTCAAGACAGAAGCCAATTTCAGAAGTTAAGCTAGGAAAACCCTGAACAAGCCATAAATTCAAGGTTTCGAATTTATTGCGTACTAGTTTTGGGTAAATTTTGGATTGTAGAATCATCAGAAATCGTTTTTTTATTACATTCAAGTCAATTATCCGGTTAATGCTGACATTCTGGACGGATTACGCC